>JBKBTH010000011.1:0-12445 GCA_046290915.1 Sphingorhabdus sp. | reverse complement strand
CGTGCTGCGGCCTCAAGGCTTTGTGCGCGCACAAGGTCAAGCCCTGGCGCAACGCCAGCGCGCGTTCGCGTATCTGTTAACTTCACAAGCGCTTTCGCGTCGGCGAAGTCATCCTCCACGATCTTTAATCTGGCCTGCGCCGTTCGGTAGTCGATAACCCCGCGCGCAACGTCAGTCACCAGTGCCAAACGAACTGCGCGAGCATCCGCATCAGCAGCATCGAGCCGCAAGCTGGCGGCGCGCTGTGATGCGCGTAGGCGACCGAATAAATCGAGATCCCATGACGCGTTGATGCCGCTTGAGAAGTTGTTGTTTGTCGTATCAATTGCAAAACCTGAGGGCAGGTTGGTGACGGCATTTTCACTGATACGCGAACGCGTAACATTGGCGTCTACGCCGACATTAGGCGCGCGTGCCGCGCCAGCACTCCGAAGCGCCGCCCTTGCTGCGTCAACCCGCGCGAGTGCGACTTGCAGGTCTGGTGCGTCCGTATCGACCGCAGTCAGCAGCGCTACGAACGCGGGATCATTGTTTGGCAAAAGCGCATCCAGCGCAACACGCGAACCTTGGGGCGGGGCATAGACAAACGAAGTCGGCACCGAGACCGACGAGGCTGACGGACCATCAGTAACAGCAGCGCATCCCGATAGCAGGATCGCCGTGAACGCTATGACGGCGTGCTTCATTGCTTACCCTTAGCAGGTACAAAGCCATCGACCTGTTGACCGACGAAAAATTGCGCGCCGTCTGTTGGCAAGGCAAAGATAAGCTGGAGAACGCGTACATCAACGCGTTCGGTTGCGCTGTTTGTCAGTGACCGCTTTGGAACGATCAGCGGTTCTGCGCGCACGAATACCGCCTTAACTTGTCGTTTGGCGTCCCCACGTGCGCTTATCACCGCTGGCTGACCAAGCGCGATTTTTTCGATCTGGTTTTCGTCGATATCAAGCCGGACGTGAAGCGGGCTTGTCGCCCCTAATTTCATCAATACTGATGCGCTGCCTTGCGTGCCTGCAAATTCACCTGCACGGGTATCAACCTGTAACACCTCCATCGCGGCAGGCGCGCGAACGATATGGCGGTCAAGCTCAACCCGTGCTTGCGCGACTTGCGCATCGGCCTGACGTGCTTGTGCTTGGGCAACTGCGAGTTGTGCTCTTGCATCAGCTACTGCGTCGCGGCGCGTGATTACTTCTTGCTGCGACACCGCGCGGGAATCATCGACGTTTTGATACAAAGCATATTGGTTTTGCGTGACGCGCAAGGAAGTTTGCGCAGCATTTATGCTTTGCCGTGCTGTTGCGGCCCGGGCTGCGGCTTCGCTCACGGCCGCGCGTGCGTTGCGACTGTCGATTTCTAGCAGTGCCTGACCCGCCGACACCTGGTCGCCAGGGACCACGAAAACTTTCGCGACCACGCCAGAGACATGTGCCGCGATATCGACCACTTCACTTGATGGTTCGGTAACACCCGTGCCGACAATGCTACCTGTTTCGCTTTGCGATTGCGGCGTACGCGCAGGCGTCTCTTTTGGGTTGCTGAGCGACGTATCAGGCTGCGAGCTGAACAGATAAATGACCGAGCCAATAATGCCCGCAATTGCAATAATCGGCAAAATAACTCTGGAGAAGCTGGGGCGTTTCATGATGCGTCCTCTTGCATAAGTATGGCTTTGTCCCGTCCATCATGGGTTATGCGCCCGTCCTCCATTGCGAGGATGCGGTCGGCGAGATCAAAAATGCGGTTGTCATGGGTAACGATGATGACGGCTCGGTCCTCGGCCAGTGCTACCTCGCGCAACAGATCCATCACGCGCCGTCCCGATTTGGCGTCAAGTGCGGCAGTCGGCTCATCGCACACAATTAGGCGGGGTTCGTGCACCAGCGCGCGTGCAATTGCCACACGTTGCTGCTGCCCTCCGGACAACTGGCGCGGGAACTTATCGGCTTGATTGGCGATGTTGAGTTTCTCGAGCAATACTCGGCCGCGCTCGACCGCCTCTTCACGCTTCATACCATCGGCGATGAGTGGAATGGCGGCATTCTCTGCCGCGGTCAGCGTTGGGATCAAATTATACTGCTGGAAAATGAAACCGATATTCGCCAGCCGGAATCGCACCAGTTCATTGTCGGACAAGTCGTAAATTTCGGTGTCGAACACCTGCACGCGGCCTTCGGTGGGATATAATATCCCGGCGATAATTGAGATCAGCGTGGTCTTGCCCGAACCGGACTCGCCGACAAGATAAGTTAACTCGCCCGCGTTCACATCAACATTGATGTCATGCAGCACGCGGATATTGTCGTCGCCGACCGGAAAATCCTTGGCAACATGACGGACGGAGATTGCAAATTTACTCATCTAAACACCGATGCTGGGTCGGTTTTCAAAACCGAACGGATAGCGATAAAGCCAGTCAGCGCGATAATCGCCAACACAAGTGCGGCGGTAATCAGCGGGATTTGATATGGCATGTAAAAGCCCTTGAAATCGTCGCTGCCAGCCGCGCCACCGCCAACAAAGCCAGCTGCCATAGCAAGACCAAGCCCATAGCCAATCAATGCCACGAGCCCCGATTGTGCGGCAACCATGACCATGATTTTGCGGTTGGTAACGCCGATTGCCTTCAACGCACCAAACTGTTTGATATTGTCGCGAATGAATAGGCTGAAGGTCAGACCGACGATCGCGACGCCGACAATGACACCCAAGACCACAGTGATGCCGAAGTTGATGGGGATGCCTGTATTCTCGATGATAAAATCAATGCCGTCGCGGGTGAACTCGTCAGTCGTTCGCGCCTTTAGGCCGGTCCGTTCGGTAATGCGGCGCGCGAGCGTACCCGCCGTGATATTTTCGTCGCTTCGCACCAACACAAATGACAGCCTGTTGCGCGTTCCCGGAACAAAGTTCAGCGCGTTTGAATAACGGGTGTATAACGTCACCTGCGCGGTAAAGGTCGGCGTACTGTCGACAATGCCCTTAATGATTGCGCGCTGATCATTCAGTTCAAGCTGCGACCCAATGACCTGTTGCCGGGGCGCGAACAATTTGCGTGATCCGACATCGTCGATGAAAACTGCATCCGGGTCCATCAATCGGGCGGGGTCACCTTCGCTCATGCGCCTCGGGATGCCGACCAGCGAACTGTCATCGACGCCAATGACAGTCACGCCTTCCAGGTCGCCTTCTGGCGTGCGAATTGACGCATTACTTCGCAACAACGGCGAAGCATAGGCCACGCCGGGCACACTGCGCACGCGGTCAAGTGCGGTAATCGGCATGGGATAAATCACGTCGGCGGTTCTTGTCGCAGGGTCCATAACCCACACATTGGCGGTGGACACTTCCTGCACCGCGACACCGCCACGCATCAGCAGGTTCACGAATATGGTGAGCTGCTGCGTGATTAATAATGTCGAAAAGGCGACACCGAACACAAGTCCAATGAATTTAACCCTGTCACCAGTCAGCATTCGGATTGCGACCCAATTCATCGCGGTTGCCCTTTTAATTTGCCAAAAGATTCGGCTTATGTTCATTTTGTCGCGTATAGATAATGAACGCAAGCGTTTAAATGAACGATAGCGTTCAATAACATATTCGGGACAGGAATATATATGGGAAAAAGACTAGCCCACCGGCCTGTCGATCAAGCCAAGCGAGACGCAATCCTTGCATCGGCGCGTGCAGAATTTTTCGAATATGGGTTTGAAGCAGCCTCAATTGAACGCATCGCGGCCACAGCCAATGTGTCCAAAGTCACGATTTACAATCACTTTCAAAACAAGGAAAATCTCTTCTCAGCAATGGTTGGCAGCGAATGCCGCATCATGAGAGGTAACTTGCCGGAAATATCCGATGAGGAAGTTCCGCTTCGTACCGAACTTATGAATTTTGCGCAGTCAATGATGGCGTTTTTGAGCAATCCCGACATTATCCGCTTTGATCGGCGGATGGCAGCTGAGGTTGAACGCCACCCGGAAATGGGCGAGTTGTTTCTGAACGCGGGTCCTCGTTTAATGCAGACAATGCTGACCGAAATGATTGCGACCGAAATGGAGCGCGGCCGCCTTGCCAAGGCGGACCCGCAACAGGCCGCTGCGCACCTCTATGGAATCGTGAAGGGGTTTGCAGATGTGGAGTGGAGATTTTCCGACCCAGACTTGGCACCTGGGTCAATTACTACTGCTGCGATGGGTTCGGCCGTTGACCGATTCTTGTTGGCTTATCGCCCAGAATAGCATTTTGTTTAGCACCCGCCTGATGCGATCTCGGTTGCCGGTAAATTGGCCTATCTGCGTATGCGTGCGTTTGTTCAGATCCGAACGTTCAAATCAGGCCTAGTTTTGCGAGCCGCGTTTTATCTTGGGAATGACGCTTGCGACGGCAGACGTTGCTGAACGCTCAATTGACCACAACATACGTGGCGTCGATGGATCCCAACCGATTGCCTGACCCTCCGTTGGCGTTTCAATGGTAGCGAGATGAGTGAGAGTTTCGCCGCGCGCCGGTACTTGAAGAACATATAACTCGCGTTTGTCATGACCCGTTACGTACAAAAATCCGTCGGAGTTCCACGCTCCGCCAGACGAACTGCGCGGGGCAAATTTGCCAAGGACACTGTCCGGAAAACGATAAGTCGCACGCGCTTTGAAATTTGAGTCATACCGAACCAATATCGTTGCACGATGATCGTAACCCCGTTCGCCACCGCGGCCATCATAATGAGCAAAGCACGCCCACCAACTGCCTTTCCGCCACTCGATCCACGTCAAAGAGCCAAATGCGCGTCCGAGCTTGTGAACCTGTATGGGCTGCATCGAACGTGTATCGACCCATACAATACTACTGTCCATTGGTGTTTGTGGATAGTTCGAGTTGGCACACACCAGTAAATGCTTGCGCAGGCTGCAACTGTTCAAATGACTAAATCTGACAGGGTCAGCGTTCCATGCACCCGTCTTTCGCCCTGTCTTTTTATCGTAGCGTGCAATAATACTGTTATCGATCGCATAGACAGATTTTGTGTCTGCTATCACGCCTTGCCGCGCCTCGGGTGCATGCAATCGGCGAACCTCGACTGCCGCAGGCTGACCGATTGTGGCCGCTGCTATGAATAGTTCAATCATAACCGCACGCGCACTCCAAAGTATAGGTCAGTGAGAGCAGCATGCGTGCACCTGTCGGGTAAACCAGGTTTCATGAAGCTCACGATGCTGTTTTTTAGTTTATTAATCCGGGATGCTGCCGCGATAGCATTGGCACGATTGAGCAACAAGTCTGCGCGCGACGGCGTTGAAACTAAACCTGCAAATTGCATCTTCGTCACCAATTCGTCGTGGTGCGTTATGAAGTGTTGAGTGGAAGAGCGGTACCAAGATGGTCGCTGTCATATATAAATTAAATTGGAAATATTGCTGAAGCAAATTGGACGTCGATTAGACGCCAAGCTCCCGTAAGGCGTGCTCGAGCAACGCAAAAACAGGGGCGCGTAATGATTTCCAGAAACCATCTTCGACTAACTATTGGACTGTTCGGTTCGACCAGTCTGCTTGCATTTGCAGTTCCAGCAGTCGCTGCAGATCAGCCAGCGCAGACACGGGCAGCAACACAATCTGCAGATGATGCAGAGGTCGATCAAGTCAATGCTGACAGCAGTGACAACGCACAGATCGTTGTTACTGGTTCAGCCCGCGCGCAACGTCGCTTTGACGTTTCTTATGCTGTCAATTCGCTTTCCCAAGACGATGTATTGGCCGCTGCGCCGAAAAACTATGCAGAGCTGCTGGGTAATGTCCCTGGAATTCACATTGAGGCCACTGGCGGTGAAGTTCAAAACATCACCCGTGTCCGTGGCATCCCCACCGACCGCGGATATCTGATTTTCCAACAGGACGGTCTGCCACTTTACCACGAGATTGATGGGTATTTCTTCAACTCTGGCGAAGGAATGAACAGGTTCGACCTGATGACTGAGCGCGTCGAAATCGTGCGCGGTGGTCCGGCCCCCGTGTACAGCAGCAATGCCGCAGCGATTGCAAACAACATCACGGTAACGGGTGGCGAAGTTGCTCGGGGCAAGGCACAATTAACGCTCGGCGATACCGGGCTGTATCGTATCGACGGCGTGCAATCCGGCAAGCTGGGCGAGAAAACCTATTTTGCGATTGGCGGTTTTCTTCGTCACCACGACGGTTACCGCAAAAGCGGATTTCCAAGCGACCAGGGTGGGCAAATCCGCGCTAATTTGAAGCATGATTTTAGCAATGGCTTTGTCAAATTAACGGGCACCTACGTCAACGATAAGAATCTGTTTTATCTTCCGATCCCTGTTGCAGATCCGCGCAACCCGTCGGTCTCTTTGGATCCGTTTCTTGACTACCACACCGGAAACACCTCTTCGCCTTCATTGCGTGGGTTGAATATCAGTTACCGGACCGGCACTGGCGCAATCGAAACCTTAAGCCGCGACTTGGCCAATGGCCGCCACATGCGGTTTGGTAATATCGGGTTGCAATATGAAGGCGATTTTGGGGGCTATTTGTTCTCCGCCAAATTGGGTGTCACAAGCGGCAAAAACAGCTTTGACGCGCTTTATTCGACGACAAACCCGGCAACAGCGACGACCTTTGCAAATGGCTTTTTGGCTTCAGCCAATACCGCATTTGGATCCGTCGCTAACCCCGTCACACGCATTGGATATGCGGTTGCGGGCACGAACGGTTCAGCGCTTTACGATCCCAACGCAGCTTCCGGCCTCATATTGTCCGCGCAATACCGCGCAATCGAAGCAAAATTCCATTCGACGCAAGCGGACTTCAGCGTCACTAAAGAATTTGTGACCGGCCTTGGCACGCACGACGTAAAGATTGGTGGTTATGGGTCCATTTATGGAACGACCGCATTTGCAGTTTACAATGACATGTTGCTTGAATTGGCCGGCAAGCCTCGCACCCTGGATTTGGCGGCATACAACGCTGCTAACCAGATTTTGGGATATGTTACCGACAATGGAACATTGCGTGCTGCGACGACGCTCACCGATGGCGATAGCAATGGCAAGGTCATCGCATTCTACGCAAACGATACATGGGAAATTACGCCCGGTCTCCGGTTAGATGCCGGCATCCGGAAAGAATGGATCAACCTTTCAGGCTACACCCAACTTTCGGCAGGTGGCGTAAATCTCGGTAAATCAGGCACGCTCGCGGATGACAATACGCGCGGCTTTACAGGCCAAAAGGTAACGCGGGATTTAGACACATCCGCTACCAACTGGACAGTGGGCTTAAGCTACGACTTTGCCGACAGTGTCGGTGCTTATGGTCGCGTGTCCAATCTTGAAGTGCCACCAGGGGCTGGTATTGCGCTGAATGCCGCGCCAACCATTATCAAAACCCGTCTGCGTCAATATGAAGCAGGTTTAAAGGCGGACTTTGGCCGGTCATACATCTATTTGACCGGATTTTATACCGACTTCGATCCCTTCAATGCCTCGTTTGTTGCGTTTAACCCGCTGACAGGCCGTAACGACCAAACCGTTCCATTCGTTGGTCAAGCTGTCGCAAAGGGTGTTGAAATCGATGGTCGCTTGGCACCGACGGATTGGTTCGATCTTTCTGCATCGGTTACCTTTGCTGACCCGCAATATCGCAACCTTGAAAACAACTCGGGCGCTGACCCAAGTGCGGTGAACGGCAACCAGATAATTCGTGAGCCCAAATTGTTCGGTAACATTCGTCCGACATTTAACTTCGACCTGGGTGGCGCGAATTTGGAAATCCGTGGCCAATATGATTTTGTCGGTGAGCGTTTTGTTGACTTGTTTAACCGCACTTCATTGCCGGCCTATCAAACGTTCGGGGCAAGCGCAGCGATCACAACTGGCGGCTGGCGCTTCCAAATTGTCGGGGACAATCTGACGAATGCGAAAGGGCTGACAGAAGGTAATCCGCGTACGGACCAGTTGGCAGGGCAAGATGCTTCGGAGGCAATATACGGCAGACCTCTATTTGGCCGGAATTTCCGGTTAATCGTCAGCAAAACTTGGTAGAAAAAAACCAAGCTTATCTGTTTGTTTTGAGTAAAGTTAACATCGGCGGATCCTAACGGACCGTCGGTGTTAATTGCCGCATATTATTTCAATAAAAGGCGAAAAAACGATGCGCTGTTTTTCATTGGTTGTTGTTCTTTTCGCCGCGCTATTTGCGGCGCCTCCATCGGCAAGAGCGCAAGATCCGCAAGGATACAATGCAGTGCTAGATGAATCCTTGGAAGCGCGCATATTCCCCTTGTTTTCCTATTTTCTTGCCGTGCCCGAGTGGCAAGAAGCGCTGGCGGCCGATCCAGTTCTGCAGCGCTTGGCATCGAATCGCGCCGCGCGGGTGCCTGCTGAGGCGTGCACACCTGCTCCGCATTGCATTACTGATGCTTGGATCTGGACGGACGAAGATATCAAACTGGTCGATTTACGGCTGCGCAGCTTAGTGAAGCAGCCCAGCCTAACCGATGCTTTGATTAAACAGCATATGCGTCCTGCAGGACGTTTCGCGCGGCACGAAGCATTGAATAACGCGGACTTGCTATCTGCCGCATGGCAGGAAGCTGCGCGCGGGATCAATCGGGTCATCGCTGTGTACGGGCAAGGCAAAGCGCCGATGTATCCGAAAATCGACTCTATGATCTTCGACACTACCAGCGCGGAATTTCCAAACCTGATGCGCGTGCATAGTGTGGCGACGGTGAGCCTGACGCAAGATACCGATTTATTCTTTCAACCTGCCGTAAGGTACGCTGCAGGATTGCTTATGATGAATGAGCGAACCGAGGCGGGATCGTTCCGACCTGTGTTGGAAGGAACGAATGCAGCGACGGTAAAGGAAATACCGGGCACCAATTGGACGCGATATGCATATCCAGCGATCCTTGTTTTCGGACATGGACCAGAGGATCCACAATCAGGAACCGGTCCGTTGGCACATGTACGCCTTCGCCTGGCCGCACAGATGTTTATGCGTGGTCTCGCTCCCTTTATCATTGTTTCTGGCGGCAACGTTCATCCAAACCGGACGAAATCGAACGAGTCTGTCGAGATGAAGCGCCTTTTGGTGGAGTTGCATAATATCCCTGCAAACCGGATATTGATCGAGCCGCACGCCCGCCACACCACAACCAACTTGCGCAACAGCGCACGCCTGCTTTTCGCATCCGGAATACCTACCGATCGCCCGTCGTTGATTGTGTCCGACCACCTCACCATTCAGTATATCAAAAGCAGTGTGCTGTTTGACCGCAATTTGCGTGAAATGGGTGTGCAGCCTGGCAGGGTGGAAGCTGGCCCCGACAAATTTACAGCCTTGTTTACCCCCGACCGACAATCATTCTACGTCGAAGTGACTGACCCGCTCGACCCATGATGAAGCGCCGCGTTCTTGCATTCGCTGTATCTTGCTGCAGCTTGCTGTTTTCTGTCGGGGCACGCGCGGAGACGCCTGCTGAATTGGTGAACCCTTTCGTGGGCACTTTGGCTGACTTTGGACAGCTTAGCCCGGCTGCAGTCGTACCATTTGGTATGGTGCAAATTGGCCCTGATACACGGCCTGCAAACCATGCGGGCTATGATTTTGCAGCAAACCAGATTGCAGGATTTTCGCATACCCGTGCTGTTGGTGTCGGCTGTGGCGGTGCAGGGGGCGATGTCCGTATTATGTTATCGTACGTCGGTAGCCCTGCGTTAGCACAAATGGACAAGTCCAGCGAGAAGGGGAGTGCTGGCTATTACCGTGTGACCTACGGTGGAGATGCATCCGGCCGCGGTATTCAAGCGGAAATGACGGCAACGCGCGGCGCGGGTGCCATTCGCTTCACTGTGCCGCGCAGCGGTCAGATGGAACTGACGGTAAATTTTGCGGCTCAATATACGCGGCACCGCTCTGCAATATGGACTTCAACCGATAATGGCGAGTTGCAAGCCAGTTTTTCGGCGGGCACCGTTTGTGATGTGGGGACATATCATCTGCATTCTTCCACCCGATTGGCCCATCGCGGAAAAACAGTTCATGTGAATTGGAGCGGAGAGGCAGATAAATTGGCGTCTGCGATGCTTACGGTGCAGGCTGGGGACACCATCGAGCTTCAGACTGGTCTGTCTTCTATCGATCCTGCGGCTGCCAGAATTGTTCGATCAGAAGAGATCGGGCAGCGCAGTTTTGATGATATCGTTTCAATGGCGCGCGCGAACTGGAACCGCGAATTGAAACGTCTTGAAATTACTGGAACGCGGCACGAACGGGCGTTGTTCTACACATCTCTGTTTCGTGTCATGCAAACGCCCGTGGCCATCGCGGACCCCGACGGACGATTTAGGGGTAGCGATGGGCAAATCACCGCCCTCAAAAACGGTGAGCAACATTATACAAGCTGGGCCATGTGGGATAATTATCGCACCCAAATGCCACTGCTGGCCCTGATTGATCCACAACGAGCGCAGGATATAGCCCGTTCCATCGTAAGGCTGTATGGCAGCGGGAAACAACGCTGGGCCACGCAAAATGAACCCTTCTTGACCGTTCGTACTGAGCATTCCGGTATCACCCTGTTAGATTTTCGACGAAAGGGCATATTGGGCTTCGACGCGCAGGCGGCGTTGAACGGAATGGCCGCGGAAAGCGGGACTCTGGCGCGTGGTACGCCCGATGAACAGATCGAAGCTGCTTATGATGACTGGGCGATCGCCGAACTAGCTGATGATTTGAAGCAGCCCAAGATTGCCGAGCGCCACCGAGAGCTTGCCGTTTCATATCGCCCAATGTGGTTGGCAACATTTAAGAATTTAGGGCCGGATCAAGATATCGTAAAAGCGCGCGGGCTTTATCAGGGTACCTTGGCCCAATATCGATGGGCAGCTGTGTTTGACTTGCCGTGGCTAAAAGTTGCGATGGGGGAGCAGTTCCAACCAGAGCTCAAACGGTTTTTTGCGGACAATCTGTTCAACATGACGAACCAGCCCGATATCCATGTACCGTATTTATTAGCATGGGACGGGGACCGTGGATCATCCACAAACATCGTTCGTCGCTATCTGACAGAAGCCGTCGAGCACCGTTATACCAATTCAGCCGTACGCGCAGAGCCATTTATTGGTCGCAGTTTTGATCTGGCGCCACAAGGCGCTGCTGACGGAATGGATGATGATGCGGGAACGATGAGCGCTTGGTACATTTGGTCAACGCTGGGTCTTTATCCACTCACGCCGGGGCGGCCCGAGTACGTGGTGACTGAGCCGCAGGTGTCGTCGGCAATCATTCGACCGAGCAAGTCGAAGCGAATATTCCTCAACCGAGATCCCAAGGGCCGTTTGCTAATTAATGGTGTGACTATCGTTGATACCACCGTATCCCATTCAAAACTGGCGACCGGCAACTAATTTCTCAGTTCAAACTGAGAGCGGACAGTCCGCTCGCGGCACAATTTCAGCCATTCCGCTCTGCGCCCAAAGTCGGACGTTTATTTTCAAGAATGTTAAGCTGTAAGCTGACTCTGACCCACGGGGTGTCGGCCATAAAACTTGCTGCCGCATTCAGGCAGGCCGTAGTTAAAGCATGTTGCCAAAAACGTTCGGGTGCGTAGTCTCACTCCATGCTGAGAGCTTGTATGATTGGAGCGAGTGATGAGTATGGGGCACGCATGGATGGTTTGGTTGGTTAGTTTCTGCGCACTGTTCCTATCGACACCGATGCGCGCGCAAGATTCCGTTCCTCCGCCGATGGAACAAATGACCGCTGACTGTGCAAGACCAGTGTACGCATCCGATCAACTTGTTTGCGGCGATCAAGCGTTGCAGCTGTTGGACGCTCGGTTATCGGCCATGCTCGGACAAAATCAGGTGACGCCCATCAGCGCATTTTATGAAAGTGACGATGCCTGGTTCAAACGTCGGAGCCGCTGCGCTTTTGAAGTGGAGCATAAAAGCTGCCTGATCGAAGCTTATTCAGATCGGATTGCTGTCGTTGAGGCGCTATCGGCGGATACCGCTTCGCCTAAAACCGCGACTTGCAAAATCCTTCCAAACATACGTCGGGTCTTGATAGGAACGACGCCGGGCGGCCAAATCATCGTGCGCGACAGCCGCAATGTCTTGATTGGCGTTGCTTCCGAAAAAGCGAAGACGGGCATTTGGAAGCCCATGCTGGCGGTCGCAACTTCCCGAAACAGCTACCAATTCGAAAGCCAAGACGGCCGCCGCTTTATGTTCAAATTACGTTAGCAGGTTCTACCGGCTTCAGTGTGCGCTAGTTTTTATCTTCCCTGCGCTTCACCAGAATGAGGCAACCCGCAGTACGATGTGAGAACGCCGGTACGTCACGCATGATTGGGCCGAAGCTGCGCAGGACGGCGGACATGCCAATGGCCTTTCGTTTGCCATCGGGACCGATGATGTAGC
>JBKBTH010000118.1:0-6003 GCA_046290915.1 Sphingorhabdus sp. | reverse complement strand
GGATGCGCTGATTGGTCATGCGGGCATAACCGTTTTTGATGATAGCGTAGACATGGCACAAATGGCGCGCTTTGCCATGGAATTCTGCGCCATCGAAAGCTGCGGCAAATGTACGCCGTGCCGATTGGGCAGCACGCGTGGCGTCGAGACCATCGACCAGATTATCGCCGGCAAAAATGTCGACGCCAATCTGGCTTTGCTCACCGACCTGTCCGAAACCATGAAATTCGGTTCGCTTTGCGCCTTAGGCGGGTTCACACCTTATCCTGTCATGAGCGCCATCAAGCACTTTCCCGAGGATTTCCGATGAAACGGCTTGGCGCGATCATTGCCGGAGGCAAGGCTACGCGCTTTGGGAGCGACAAGGCTGCTGCACTGTTAAACGGACGACCGCTGATCGAACATGTCGCTGACGGTTTACGTAAACAGGTCGACAGGTTGATTGTCTGTGGACGCGTATGGCCTGGCATGGATTGCGTAGAAGACCATCCATTCCCTGACATGGGGCCTTTGGGTGGCCTGAACGCAGCGTTTCGTTATGCGCAGCAAAACGGGTTTGATGAGGTAGTAACCGCTGGTTGCGATGTTGTGCCCGTGGCGCAATTCCCGGAGGAACATACCTACGAAAGTGCCATCTATATCGACGGGCATTATCTGTTTGGCGTGTGGCCTGTTGCGCTTGCGCCGATCCTTGAACAACATCTGTGCAGTCAGGATGATCTTTCAATGCGAAGCTGGATTGTAATAGCCGGCGCGCAAGCAATCACATCCGGAGATGTTTTTCACAACTTGAATACGCCCCAGGAGCTGGCGCAATATGCTGCTCAACGGTCGAATATGGGTATAGGGTAGAAACATGACGTACCAGCCGCAAAAGGACTTCGGGACACCGGAAAGTCGTTCGGACCAAGCAGTTTCGCTGACGATTGACGGCCGCAATGTGACAGTCCCTGCAGGAACAAGCGTCATGCGTGCGGCTGCAGAACAGGGTACGTCCATTCCCAAATTATGCGCGACCGACAGCGTCAAAAGCTATGGCTCATGCCGTTTGTGCTTGGTTGAAATCGATGGCCGTAGAGGGACACCAGCAAGTTGTACGACCCCTGTTGAGCCCGGCATGGTCGTTCGCACCCAGACCCCGCATCTGGCGAAGCTGCGCAAAGGGGTGATGGAGCTTTATATCTCCGACCATCCGCTCGATTGCCTGACATGCGCCGCCAATGGCGATTGCGAATTGCAGGATCAGGCAGGCGCCGTTGGTTTGCGCGATGTCCGATACGATGTGCAGGCAACGCACCTTGGGCAGGAAAAGGATCACTCCAATCCTTATTTTGATTTTGACCCAAGCAAGTGCATCGCCTGTTCACGCTGCATCCGCGCCTGCGACGAGGTGCAGGGCACCCTCGCGCTGACGATGGAGGGCAGAGGCTGGGATTCCAAAATATCCGCAGGTCTATCGAGCGACAATTTCCTTGGCTCGGAATGCGTGTCATGCGGCGCCTGTGTGCAAGCCTGCCCGACGGCGACATTAGTCGAGAAAAAGGTTGTCGAAGTCGGCACCCCAGAACGCAGCGTCGTCACGACCTGCGCTTATTGCGGCGTTGGCTGCACGTTCCGCGCCGAAATGCGCGGCGAGCAACTGGTACGAATGGTCCCCTATAAAGACGGCAAGGCCAATCGCGGTCATAGCTGCGTCAAGGGCCGCTTCGCTTGGGGCTATGCGCAGCATCAGGAACGCATCCTGAAGCCAATGATCCGCCAGTCGATCAGTGATCCGTGGCGCGAAGTCGAATGGGACGAAGCCTTTGCCTACACCGCGTCCGAACTGAAACGGATTAGCGACAAATATGGCCGCAATGCCCTTGGCGGAATCACGTCAAGCCGGTGCACCAACGAAGAGACCTTCCTTGTCCAAAAGCTTGTCCGGGCAGGCTTTGGCAATAATAATGTCGATACCTGCGCCCGCGTCTGTCATTCGCCGACCGGATACGGCCTCAAAACCACCTTCGGCACAAGCGCGGGGACTCAGGATTTCGACAGTGTCGAGGACAGCGATGTCATCCTGATCATCGGGGCTAACCCGACAGACGGACACCCTGTATTTGCAAGCCGGATGAAGCGCCGTTTGCGCGGACAAGATGGGCGCCCCGGCGCAAAGTTAATCGTCATCGACCCGCGCCGTACCGACATTGTGCGTTCGCCGCATATCGAGGCGCAGCATCATCTTCCACTTCGCCCCGGCACTAATGTCGCCGTACTGACGGCGATGGCGCATGTGATCGTGACCGAGGGTTTGTCAGACGAGGCGTTTATCCGCGAACGTTGCGACTGGGATGAATATAGCCACTGGGCCGAGTTCGTGTCGCAAGCCCGCAACAGCCCCGAAAATCTGCAGCCTGTGACTCTCGTTGATGCAGAAGAGCTTCGCGCAGCCGCACGGTTATACGCCACGGGCGGCAATGGAGCGATCTATTACGGCCTCGGTGTCACCGAACATAGCCAAGGCAGCTCGACTGTTATGGCGATTGCCAATTTGGCCATGGCGACTGGCAATATCGGGCGGCGCGGCGTTGGCGTAAATCCGTTGCGTGGCCAGAACAATGTTCAGGGCGCCTGCGATATGGGCAGCTTCCCGCACGAGCTTGCCGGATATCGCCACATCAGCGATGGCGACGCGCGGAAATTATTTGAAGATGACTGGGGCGTAACGCTTGATCCCGAACCCGGCCTGCGCATTCCCAATATGCTCGACGCGGCGGTCGATGGCGTATTCAAGGCGCTTTATTGCCAAGGCGAAGACATCCTGCAATCCGATCCGAACACGGCCCATGTGTCGGCTGGGCTGGCGGCGATGGAATGTGTGATTGTCCACGATCTTTTCCTGAACGAGACCGCCAACTACGCGCATATCTTCCTGCCCGGATCAACCTTTTTGGAGAAAAACGGCACGTTCACCAATGCCGAACGCCGCATTCAACCCGTGCGCAAGGTCATGACACCGATAAACGGTTTGGAGGACTGGGAAGTCACGCAGCGGCTGGCCCAAGCGATGGGGCTGGACTGGAATTATAGCCACCCGTCCGAAATCATGGACGAAATTTCGCGGCTGACCCCAACCTTTGCTGGCGTATCCTTTGACAGATTGGACGAAGCAGGCTCACTGCAATGGCCAGTGACTGCGGACGCCCCTGATGGGTCACCAATCATGCATGTAGACGGCTTCGTCCGGGGCAAAGGCAAGTTCGTGGTGACGGACTATGTACCGACGGACGAAAAGACAGGTCCGCGCTTCCCATTATTGCTGACGACTGGACGCATATTGTCGCAGTATAATGTCGGCGCACAAACGCGGCGGACAGAGAATGTTGTTTGGCACCCCGAAGATTTGCTTGAGATCCATCCGGTCGATGCCGAGGATCGCGGCATAAAGTCGGGCGATTGGGTGAAGCTTGCCAGCCGTGCCGGAGAAACCACGTTACGCGCCGATGTTACCGACCGTGTTGCCCCCGGCGTCGTTTACACGACATTCCACCACGCCGTGACGCAAGCCAATGTCGTTACAACCGACTTTAGCGACTGGGCAACCAACTGCCCCGAATATAAAGTCACCGCGGTTCAGATTAGTGCGTCTAACGGTCCAACTGAATGGCAGGAAGAATATGAAGCGCTGTCGATACGCGCACGCCGCATATCGACGAACGTTCCAGCCGAATGAATACCGTCGAGCGCCTTGTTTACATGGCCAACCAGATTGCGACCAATCTTGCGACCGATGACGCGCCTGTCGCTGCGGTGGCCGATCATATTCAGCAGTTCTGGGACCCAAGGATGAAGCGGCTGATTTTTGGGCATGGGACCGAGGGCCTCTCTCCTGTTGCTGCCGCCGCCATTCGCAAGTTGGCGGACGCCCAAAATGCTGCCTGAAAAAGGCTCCAAGCCGTTCCAGTTTTCGGTGCTTCGGCCAAGTGGCAGCACGAACGAAGTGATACAACGGGCCATCATCATCGAAGCCCCCGTCGCGATCGAATATAATGGGATCGGCTATGCCGTAATGATGGCGACCCCCGTCGACCTTGAAGATTTCGCCGTGGGCTTCAGCCTATCTGAGAGGTTGATTACCTCCGCCAGCGAGATTTTGGCAATCGACATCCATCAGGCCGAATTGGGCTGGATATTGCGCATCCAATTGCCGCAGGAGAATGCGGAAAAAGTGATCGCCCGCGCCCGCCAGCGCGTCTCCGAAAGCAGTTGCGGCTTATGCGGCATGGACAATCTGGAAGAAGTCATGCGCCCATTGCCACGTATCACCGCCCAGATTGATGTCGCCGAAGCAGTGATTTTTTCGGCGCTGTCCAGCCTACGGTTGCACCAGACATTAAATGCACAAACCGGTTCAGCACATGCAGCCGCGTTTTGCGCGCCCGACGGTGCGATCGTTATGACCCGCGAAGACGTCGGTCGGCACAATGCGCTTGATAAGTTAATTGGCGCGCTCGTCCGCGCGGACATCGACATCTCGGCTGGCTTCATCATTCTGACCGCGCGCTGTAGTCTCGAACTGGTTCAAAAGACCATCCTCGCTAACTGCCCTGTGCTGGTCACGATCTCGGCAGCAACCGACCTTGCGATTGACGTCGCCGGGAAATCCGGCCTTCGCCTGATCAGCTTGGCGCGTGCGGACTCGGCTCTTGCCGCAATGCCCCAAACCGGCTGATAAGCCAGCTTCGAAACATCGAGATTGCCGGGTCGGACAAGTCATCGGCGTGGAGTTTTAGATAATAGCCATAGCCGTCTTCAATGACTGCGTCATAAGGCATGACGAGCCGCCCGTCAGCGATTTCCCGCGCAAACATATCAATATCGCCCAAAAACACCCCGCTTGCGGTCATGGCATATTGCGCAGCGGCGATCGTCGTATCGAACGCAAGCCCGCCATGTGTCGCCATGCTCAGCCCGCTTTGGCGCAGATAGGCCGTCCACAATAAATCGCGCGGCTCGCCGTCCAGTTTGAGGTGAAGCAGTTCCTCGCTTTCCAAAAACTGCTCCAATGATTTGCCCTGACTGGCAATCGCAGTTGCGGGCGAACACAATGGCGCGACGCGGACCATCCAGAGAAGGTCTGTAATCCGGTCATCAACATTGGGCCGGTCATACGCAATCGCCATGTCAAAATCGGTCGCCGGCAAACCCGTGACATGCGCGCTTGAAACATCAAGCCGGATGTCCGGATTTTCGGCACGAAAATCGCGCAGCATTGGCAAGAACAGCTGCTGCAACAAGGATGGCGGCACATGAAGCCGAAGCGAGCGACTGGTCACTTCATCATTGCGGATAGAGTTCATCGTTTGCTCAAGCCGGTCGAGGCATTTGCTCACGACGGGCAACAGCTCTTCACCTGCGGGTGTTAGCAATAACCGTGATGCATCGCGGACGAAGAGTTGCTTTCCAAGCAATTCCTCAAGTCCCCCGACGTGGCGGCTCATTGCACTTTGCGACACCGAAAGCGCGGATGCACCGCCTGTAAAACTCAAATTCTGGCCCACCGCTTCAAACGCACGCAAGGCATTCAACGGCAACCAACGACGGTTAATATTACTGCGGTTGGATATGGTCTCACCCTTTCAATTACGCGCGTATGTAAGTCATCACCATAGCCCGACATTTTGAGATAGGGCTATGCGAAAATGCGATTTCATTAGACCGACCAAGTGGCCCATTCACCATTTGGGGAAACATTCATCAAAGGCTTGAAAATGGACTTAAGGCGGATTGACGCGCTGTTCCAGCAGCGTCGCGAGGGACATACCTTACCGCAGGGTCTGTATACCGATCCTGATAGCTTCGATTTTGATATGGCCGCCATTTACGGACAAAGCTGGCTGATGGCTGGCCTAGAATGCGAGCTGCCCAAATCTGGAAGTTATCTGTCGATGATGGTCGGCAAATGGCCTGTTGTCATCACCCGCGATCGCCAGGGTGAAATCCACGCGTTTCACAACAGTT
>JBKBTH010000117.1:0-6012 GCA_046290915.1 Sphingorhabdus sp. | reverse complement strand
GGACCGACTAGATATCCCTGCCAACAATTTTCTCTACTGATCAGTTTGTGCAAGCTGTGCAATTAACAGACCATGCTCGCATCCTAGATCCAGCACGGTTGTTTACTTAGCCAAGAGCGCTGGCTTAATCACGGTTTGGAGTCCTAATTCCTGGAGTTCCGTCATACTTGGGGTCGTCTCAGAATTCGGAAAATAAAGCACGCTAAGCCATGCGACCGTCACTTCCTGGCGATGACCAGCAGGCCCGCAACGATCAGCGCTGCTCCTGCCACCATTCGTACGGTGATGACCTCGCGCAGAATCAGCCAAGCCAAGAGCATGGCAACCACCACGCTGCCCTTGTCGATCAGCGCCACGGTGGCCACGTCGCCCGCCTTGAGCGCCTTGTAGTAGAAGATCCACGACAACGCAGTGGTGACGCCGGATAAGCCCAGCCACAGCAGGTTGCGCTGACCCACGGCGGCCAGCTCCGACATGGGTACAGCGAGCGCGGCGAAGATCAAAACGAAGCCGCACACAAACAGCGTGCGGATGGTCAAACCCAGCTCGCCGGAGATGCCCGCCAATCCCATCTTGGCGATGACAGACGTGAATCCCGCGAAAAACATCGACACGAAGGCATAGAACACCCACTTTTCCATGATGAGCCTCATTTAAACAAGTGGCGCGGCACCCACCACAGGTAGACCACCATCCCGAAGAGTTCGACCAGCGATTGCACGACGATCACGACGGCAGCGACCTCCCAGCCGCCAGGCAGTGACAAAGCGAAAGGCAGTACAACAAAGGAATTGCGCGTGCCGAGGCTGAAAGCCAAGGTACGCCCTTGATCGGTTGGCAGCGCCACCAGCTTGGCCAACCCTTTTGCGATCAAGGCGGCGAGGAACAGGAAGGCAACGAACAGTGGCACGAGCACCGGAAACAGCCCCAGCGCACTACGCACGGCACCGACTTGCGCGCCCGCGATCAGAAAGACCACCAGTGCCAGAAGCGGCACCGGCCACCAAGCCAGGCGCTCGCGCAGCATCGCCCGTTCTGCGCGAGCTTCGATCCAGCGTTCTGATATGGCGGCGACGCCGAGGGGCACGAGGACCACGACCATTGCAGGCCAAACATCGGCAGGCGTAAGCGCTGCCGACAAGTCGGCTCCCAGCATCAGCCACAGGTAGAAAGGTAGCAGCAGCAACTGCAACAGCAGGTTGATCGGCGTTACTGCGATCGCGCGAGGCACATTGCCGCCGCCAAGTTGGCTGAAGGTGATGAACCAGTCGGTGCACGGCACCAACAGAACGAGCAATACGCCCAGGCGCAACGCGGGATCAGGGGGTAGCCATTGCACGAGCATCCAAGCCACGGCAGGCAGGACGACGAAGTTTCCCGTCAACACAGCCGCGACGAACCGATGATCGCGGAAGGCTTCGCGCAGATGCAGCAGCGGCACCTGCACGAAGGTCGCGTAGAGCAGCAACATCAGCGTCGGCCAAAGCAGCGCCTCGAAGGATCGGCCAACGCCGGTCCACGCGCTGCCCACCAGCAAGCCGCCAAGGATGGCAGACAGGTAGATCCATACCTGTCGCCGTTCGAGGGTCAGACGATTCAAAGAGGTACTCCCGTGGGCCACGTCGAGCATGGCATGTCAGATTGAGCTATACCCTATCCTGGTGTCAGATGCTATGCACAAACAACGTCAGAATAGAGTCTTAATTTATATTTATTGACACATTCAGCCAAAGGTTATAGATTTCATCCTGACATTTTAACTTTTGGAGGCATCTTGCAAGGTCAACGTATCGGCTACGTCCGCGTCAGCAGCTTCGATCAGAACCCGGAACGGCAATTGGATGGTGTTCAGGTGGCGCGAGTGTTCACCGACAAGGCTTCTGGCAAGGACACACAGCGTCCCGAACTTGAAAGGCTGCTGGCCTTCGTCCGCGAGGGCGACACCGTGGTGGTGCATAGCATGGACAGGCTGGCACGCAACCTTGATGACCTGCGCCGCATCGTCCAAGGGCTGACACAACGGGGCGTGCGCATGGAGTTCGTCAAAGAAGGGCTGACGTTCACCGGCGAGGACTCCCCGATGGCCAATCTGATGCTGTCGGTCATGGGAGCCTTTGCTGAGTTCGAACGCGCCCTGATCCGCGAACGTCAGCGCGAGGGAATCGTGCTGGCCAAGCAGCGCGGTGCCTACCGGGGACGAAAGAAATCGCTGAACAGCGAACAAATTGCCGAGTTGAAACGGCGAGTTGCGGCAGGCGACCAAAAAACTTTGGTGGCTCGTGAGTTCGGCATCAGCCGCGAAACCTTGTACCAGTACCTGCGGGAAGACTGAGCATGCCACGCCGCTCAATCCTGTCCGCCACCGAGCGCGAAAGCCTGCTGGCACTGCCAGATGCCAAAGACGAACTGATACGGCGCTACACGTTCAACGAAACCGACCTGTCGGTGATCCGTCAGCGTCGCGGCGCCGCGAATCGATTGGGCTTCGCTGTGCAGCTTTGCTACTTGCGATTCCCCGGCATCTTCTTGGGCGTCGATGAGCCTCCGTTTCCGCCCCTGTTGCGCATGGTGGCCGTGCAACTCAAGGTGCCAGTGGAAAGTTGGAACGAGTACGGCCAGCGCGAGCAGACACGGCGGGAGCATTTGGTTGAGCTGCAAACGGTGTTCGGGTTCAAACCCTTCACCATGAGCCACTACCGGCAAGCCGTGCATACATTGACCGAGCTGGCCTTGCAAACCGACAAAGGCATTGTGCTGGCCAGCACACTTGTCGAAAATCTGCGGCGGCAGAGCATCATCCTACCCGCCATGAATGCCATCGAGCGCGCAAGCGCCGAGGCCATTACCCGTGCCAACCGGCGCATTCACGCGGCGCTGACCGATTCTTTGTTATCACCCCACCGTCAGCGCCTGGACGAACTTCTCAAGCGCAAGGACGGCAGCAAAGTGACGTGGCTGGCATGGCTGCGCCAGTCGCCTGCCAAACCGAACTCTCGCCACATGCTCGAACACATCGAGCGCCTGAAATCCTGGCAAGCACTTGATCTACCCGCAGGTATCGAGCGGCAGGTTCACCAGAACCGCCTGCTCAAGATCGCTCGTGAAGGTGGCCAGATGACGCCTGCCGATCTGGCAAAGTTCGAGGTGCAACGACGCTATGCCACGCTGGTAGCGCTGGCCATCGAAGGCATGGCCACCGTCACCGATGAAATCATCGACTTGCACGACCGCATCATCGGCAAGCTGTTCAATGCTGCCAAGAACAAGCATCAGCAACAGTTCCAAGCCAGCGGCAAAGCGATCAACGACAAGGTGCGGATGTATGGACGCATCGGTCAAGCGTTGATTGAAGCCAAGCAAAATGGCGGCGATCCGTTCGCCGCCATTGAGACCGTTATGCCGTGGGATACCTTCGCCGCCAGCGTCACCGAGGCGCAAACGCTGGCGCGGCCTGCGGACTTTGATTTCCTGCACCATATCGGCGAGAGTTACGCCACGCTGCGCCGCTATGCGCCGCAGTTCCTGGACGTGCTCAAACTGCGGGCCGCGCCCGCAGCCAAGGGTGTGCTCGATGCCATCAATGTGCTGCGTGGCATGAACAGCGACAGCGCGCGCAAGGTGCCCGCCGATGCGCCAACCGCATTCATCAAGCCGCGCTGGGGAAAGCTGGCTCTGACCGACGAGGGTATTGACCGGCGTTACTACGAGTTATGCGCCTTGTCGGAGCTGAAGAACGCGCTGCGCTCCGGTGATGTCTGGGTGCAGGGTTCGCGCCAGTTCAAGGACTTCGACGAATACCTCGTGCCGGTCGAGAAGTTCGCCACTTTGAAGCTGGCCAGCGAATTGCCGCTGGCCGTGGCCACCGACTGTGACCAATATCTGCATGACCGACTGGAATTGTTGGAGGCGCAACTCGCCACAGTCAACCGCATGGCGGCGGCCAACGACTTACCGGATGCCATCATCACCACCGCATCAGGCCTGAAGATTACGCCGCTGGACGCGGCAGTGCCAGATGCCGCGCAAGCCATGATCGACCAGACAGCTATGCTGCTGCCGCACCTCAAAATTACCGAGTTGCTGATGGAGGTCGATGAATGGACGGGCTTCACCCGCCACTTCACGCACCTGAAGACAGGCGACACAGCCAAGGACAAAACATTGCTGATGACGACGATCCTGGCCGATGCGATCAACCTGGGCTTGACAAAAATGGCCGAGTCCTGCCCCGGCACAACGTATGCCAAGTTGTCCTGGCTGCAAGCCTGGCACGTCCGCGACGAAACCTATTCGACAGCGTTGGCCGAGCTGGTAAACGCACAGTTTCGGCAGCCCTTCGCCGCAAACTGGGGCGATGGCACCACGTCATCGTCGGATGGCCAGAACTTCAGAACCGGCAGCAAGGCGGAGAGCACCGGCCACATCAACCCGAAGTACGGAAGCAGTCCTGGGCGAACCTTTTACACCCACATTTCCGACCAGTACGCGCCCTTCAGTGCCAAGGTGGTCAATGTCGGCGTGCGTGACTCGACCTATGTGCTCGATGGCCTGCTGTACCACGAGTCCGACTTACGCATCGAGGAACACTACACCGACACGGCGGGCTTTACCGATCATGTCTTCGGCCTGATGCACCTGCTTGGCTTCCGCTTCGCGCCGCGCATCCGTGACCTGGGCGACACCAAGCTGTTCATTCCGAAAGGCGATACTGCCTACGATACGCTCAAGCCGATGATTAGCAGCGACAGGCTAAACATCAAGGCCATTCGCGCCCATTGGGATGAAATTCTACGGCTTGCCACTTCGATCAAGCAGGGCACGGTGACGGCCTCGCTGATGCTGCGCAAGCTCGGCAGCTATCCGCGCCAAAACGGCTTGGCCGTCGCCTTGCGCGAGCTGGGACGCATCGAGCGCACACTGTTCATCCTGGACTGGCTGCAAAGTGTGGAGCTGCGCCGCCGCGTCCATGCGGGGCTGAATAAGGGCGAGGCGCGCAACGCGCTGGCCAGGGCTGTCTTCTTCTACCGATTGGGTGAAATCCGCGACCGCAGTTTTGAGCAGCAGCGCTACCGGGCCAGCGGCCTCAATCTGGTGACGGCGGCCATCGTGTTGTGGAACACGGTCTATCTGGAGCGTGCCACCAGTGCTTTGCGTGGCCACGGCAAGGCGCTGGACGGCACGTTGTTGCAATATCTGTCGCCGCTGGGGTGGGAGCACATCAACCTGACCGGCGATTACCTATGGCGCAGCAGCACCAAAGTCGGTGTGGGGAAGTTCAGGCCATTGCGACCGCTGCCACCGGCTTAGCGTGCTTTATTTTCCGTTTTCTGAGACGACCCCTATTAGATCCTAAAATCACAAAATCCGAAATTGCACGTCATTTTGGTGTCACTCGGACGACTTTAAATAGAGCCTTAAATACGGACAGCAAATGAACATCATTAAATTCCCGACACCGACTAACCTGTTGTCTCCAGAGAAACAACAGGAAATAGCTCGGCAAGAACTCCTTGAGGAAATACGGCGGCTTGACTCTCAAGGGCTACTACATTTTGAGTACATGGAGCAATCCGAAGGGCAAGTCATTAATTTCCCAGTCCCGCCAAGTCGCGGTCCATGAATTCGTCTACATTACGCTTACCATCTTCATACCATTTATCTAATACATCAACTGGTTGATAGTTCCAGCCATGAAGATTGTTGAATTCGATAACAGCCTGTTCGAGCCACATGTCAACAACAGTCTAAAAGTGATCCACAGCAACAATTAAAAAGTGATCCACTACTCCTTGGGTTTATCCATTAATCCGGCTTGTTTCTTTTCTTTGATCCGATAGCTTTCTCCTTTGATTTGTAAGATGTGAGAATGGTGTAAAACCCGGTCTAACATGGCTGAAGTCAGTGCCGTATCGTTCGCAAACACCTGCCCCCACTGACCGAATGGCAAGTTGCTGGTCAGAATAACTGAGCCTTTTTCATACCGTTTAGCAATCACGTCAAACAATAATTTTG
>JBKBTH010000116.1:0-6029 GCA_046290915.1 Sphingorhabdus sp. | reverse complement strand
AAATCCGTTCGCGCGAAATAAATGTCGCGCCGCGCCTCATTGTCCGAACCGAAGAACTGGAACGGTTGGCTGCTGGCGAACGCGATGATCTCGAAGTTCTCACCGGCTGGCGTTTCGAGCAATTTGGCCGTGATGCGCTTGATCTGGTCGAAGGCAGGCTGGCGTTCGCAGTGGTGAACGGGAAATTGAAAATGACGCACACCCACGAAGAAGACATGGTTCGCTAATACTTCGAACCACTGGTTCGCACGCAGAGATTAGCCCTCGAGGACCTTTTTTACCAAGGTCAAGTTAACGGGGGCATTTTCGGCCAGCGCCCTTGCGTTTGCGGACCGTGCAAATTTTTCGATGGCTCCGTAGCTCCGTTCAATCCGGCGCTTTACGTAGCTTAAAGCATCGATACTTATCGCCGCGCCGCGATCAGCAAGTTGTTTTTGAAGCAATTGTTCAATCATTTCATCATCAGGCGGCGCAATTTCCAGCAGCATCGCCGAGCCAAGACGCGATTGCAGGTCCGGCAATGTAATATTCCACTCCGCTGGTAGCCAACGCGAGATAAGCAATAACGGGACGCCGCTTTCCTGCGACCGGTTCCATGCGTTAAACAATGTTTCAGCCGGACTGGCTTCCGCGTCATCAATGACGGTGCCATTTTGTCCCGAAAAGTAGCGCGCCATCAACGTCTTTCCCGAGCGCGGCGGGCCAGTAAGAATAGCACAGCGCTTTGCCCAAGCAACGGCACTGGAGAGCCCGGCAAAAGCGGTCGCATTGGATTCCGTAATGATCAGGCTGGACGATGCGCCGCTGCGCAATTCGTCCAATGGCAAAGCAATTTGGCGCATAATGTCAGATATGGAAGCTCAAGGCCGAGGCGGCGCAGTAGGTGCAGGCGCACCAGAGTTGCGTGTTGGCTCTGCCTCCGGCAAAATCGACTTTACCACATCATCCAAAGACTGCCGAACGGGCTCTGCGGGCGCAGCCTCTGTCTCATCGACAACAGCTGTGTCTTCGACTTCGCTCTCCAGTTCCTCTTCCTCAACCACTTCGGGCTCAAGCACAAGCGATGCATCTGCACGCAACCTGCCAGAGGCAAGCGCAGACTGGAATAATTGGTCCATCTTGACCACGGCTTGATCCATCATGCCCGGAATACCCGCGCTGTTTGCAACACGCAGGGTGAATGACCCAAGATATTTGTTATCCGGTCCGTATCGCGCCGAAAACCGCCCAACAACTGGGCCGCCGGGCCACTGTCGCTCGATACGTGCAATCGGAATAACAACATCTGCTGCGCCAAATTGGTCAAGGATTGTCCGCCACCAAATGCGACTGCGACGGTCTTTCTGGCCAGCGTTCAACAAAAGCGACTCGCCGCCTGCTCCACTTGGACGAACATAATCTATTGAACTGTCTGCCGTACGATATTTAGCCCAACTGCGCTGCCATGAAGTGCGTTGTTCGAATACCGTCGGCGCACCAGCCGAATAGGTTACGGGCAAAAGCAGCAAAGGCGCAGAACGACGCGCCACGCCGCTGACACCCAACAATTGGCCTGCGCGGGCACGGTCAAACAATACGCCGAGCTTCGCAACATAACGGCGCGGGCCAATTTGCTCCTGCTCGACAACGATCGCAGCAACGATCCCGTCTAGCGTCGAATCAGACAGGCCAGTCCCGGCACTGCCATGGGTTTTGCGCCACAGGGCCGACCAAGCAACGCGCTGCGCCTCTTCCCAGCCCTTTTGCCGGGCTTCAAAGGCATTTTTGCCGACCACGTTCACCGAGACGCCAGTGACCTCAAAATCACCGGAGCTTGCGATTGGCGCAATGCCGCGTTTTGGGCCTTCGATCTGTGCGGCGACAAATCCGCCACCAATCAGCGCCAAAGGCAAGCCAATCGCCGCAATCCGAAACCATTTTCCGCCAAAATTTATCATTGCAGCACCTTTAGGCGACATAGACGTGGAATTCCAAGCCTGTTCTCGCTAACGGCGAGAAATGGACGCAAAAGAACCAAAGCCCGAATCCTACACCTACGCCAAGGCCGGTGTTTCCATCGAGACCGGCAACGCACTGGTGCGCGCGATTGCGCCGCTGGCGAAATCCACCCGCCGCGCCGGCGCAGATGCGGATCTGGGCGGTTTCGGCGGGTTTTTCGACCTGAAAGCAGCGGGCTTTAATGACCCACTCCTCGTCGCAGCAAATGATGGAGTTGGGACAAAGTTGAAACTGGCAATCGAGTCAGGTCGCCATGAAGGCGTTGGAATCGACCTGGTTGCCATGTGCGCAAATGACTTGATCGTTCAAGGCGCTGAGCCACTGTTTTTCCTCGATTATTATGCCACCGGTAAGCTCGACAATGAGGTCGCGACATCGGTCGTCGCCAGCATTGCTGAAGGCTGCAAGCAAGCCGGTTGCGCACTGATTGGTGGCGAGACAGCTGAAATGCCGGGCATGTATTCCGAAGGCGATTACGACCTTGCCGGATTCTGCGTCGGCGCGGTCGAACGCGATCAAGTATTGACAGCAGATAAGGTCGCAGAAGGCGACGTCATTCTGGGGCTGGCGTCTTCGGGCGTGCACTCCAATGGCTTCTCGCTGGTGCGGCGGTTGGCAGCCGACAAGGGATGGAAGCTCGACCGTCCGGCAATTTTCGACCAGAATGTCATACTGATCGATGCGCTTATGGCGCCAACCCGCATTTACGTGAAATCGCTGCTGCCGATGGTCCGCACCGGCAAGATCCACGCGATGGCACATATTACCGGCGGTGGCTTGCTTGAGAATATCCCGCGTATCCTGCCCGACGGTTTGCACGCACATGTGGACGCAGACGCATGGCAACAGCCACGCTTGATGGCGTTCTTGCAAGCCCAAGGTCATATCGAGCCAGAGGAAATGGCACGCACATTCAATTGCGGCATTGGCATGGCCGTAGTGGTCGCTGAAACCGAAGTCGCAAGCGTAACCGCGGCACTCGAGACCGCTGGCGAGACCGTGTTCCGCATTGGACATATCGCAGCGGGTGAAAAAGGTTGCACCGTTACCGGCAGTATCGAAACCTGGAGCGCCAAAGACGACTGGACTGCGACCCATCATGGCTAAGGCGCGTGTCGCCGTCCTTATCTCGGGCGCCGGCACCAATATGGCAGCGTTGTTGTACGCTGCAAAATTCCCCGACAGCCCTTATGAAATTGTTCTGGTAGCCAGCAACGATCCGCAAGCAGATGGCCTGAATATCGCAGCGGCAGAGGGCATTGCGACGTTTGCCCAGCCCCACAAGGGCATTGATCGCGCGGTCCATGATGCGATGATGCACGACCGGATCGTGCATGCGGGCGCCGATTATGTAGCGCTTGCGGGCTATATGCGGATCTTGAGCGACGCGTTTGTGCAAAAATGGGATGGCAGGATGCTCAACATCCACCCCTCCTTGCTGCCCAAATATAAGGGCCTGCACACGCATCAGTCTGCCATTGATGCAGGCGACACGGTCGCTGGGTGCAGCGTGCACCTGGTGACGGCTGAACTAGACGGCGGCCCCGTTTTGGGTCAGACCGAGGTTTCCATTCTACCCGAAGACAGCGCCGAAACACTGGCCGCCCGCGTAAAGATGGCGGAGCATCAGTTATATCCGCGCGCGCTTTCCGAATATGTCAGCCGCGTGACCAATCCCGCTTGGCTGGTGGCGCAGGTCCGCGAACGCGCCTTGGCGCAACCCGAAGCCGACGAAGTGACAAGCCACGGTATGCCCTGCTTCGGCATCATCGGCGGCAAAAAATTTGCGTACGTATCGGTCGACCATCATGGCGACGGCAAGACAGCGCTGCTGGTCAAAATCAGCGGGGTCGAGGAACAAGCGATGCTGATCGACAGCGATGAAGATCGTTATTACCGCCCCGCATATTTCGGTGATGGATGGGTCGGCATCAGGCTCGATCTGGGCGACACCGATTGGGACCATATTGCCGAGTGGCTGGCCCAAAGCTGGCGTGCGGTCGCACCGAAGAAACTGACTAGGTTGATGGATGTTGCGGGGGAGTTTTGATCGAAGACGCTATCCAACTTCGGTTGCTTTACTCTCAACGAGACTTTCAAATCGCGTTGAGCGCCCTGACATTTCTATCAGAAATCGATCCAGAAAGCCGTTATTCAATTGAAGATCTACGAAGGTATAGGTGCTATCTCGACACCGCCGCGATCTCGTACTGGAGACCCTTTTCCAAGTCTCCCAATTTGCCTGTGCTAAAAACTAGCGCTCTCGACTTTACCAATACGGAGCAAGACCTCCATAGGCGCATCCATGCTTATCGCGATAAGGTTGTGGCCCATTCTGACATAGATCGGATGAGAATAGGTTTTCATACACTTGAGGTGTCTGAGGGATTAAGCCTTCCTCATCTCCGTTTTGATGAGGGACTTGAATTGGTCGACCAAGTCGATCCGTGGATTGCGCTGGTCCGAAAAATAATGCGCATTGGCAGTGATCGTCTCTGGGAAATTGCCCAAAAAATGGGGCCGGGAAAGTCCTTCATCAAAGACTTTCACGACCCCTAATATTTATTACCCAACAATTTCTTCAGGCTTGAAGAAATAGGCGATTTCAATCGCTGCGTTTTCGTCGCTGTCCGAACCGTGGACGCTGTTGGCTTCGATGCTTTCAGCCAGTTCCTTGCGGATCGTGCCGGGTTCAGCATTTGCAGGGTTGGTCGCGCCCATGATGTCGCGATTACGCTGCATGGCGTCTTCGCCTTCAAGAACCTGAACGACGACTGGGCCGCTGATCATGAAGTCAACGAGTTCGCCGAAGAAAGGGCGTTCCTTGTGGACGGCATAGAAACCTTCGGCCTGTTCGCGTGTCATGTGAATGCGCTTCGAAGCAACGACGCGCAGGCCGGCTTCTTCAAGCATTTTGGTCACTGCACCAGTCAGGTTGCGACGTGTTGCGTCAGGCTTAATAATTGAAAAAGTGCGAGTAACCGACATGAAAGGCTCCATATTTGCAGGGGAAATTTGACGCGCCACTAGCGTTGCTGCACTCTGAGTGCAAGCTTTATGGGCCTTGCACCCATTTCCCGCCGTCCTGTTTCCAGTACCGGCGGTCTACCCCATCACCCAATTCGCGCCATGCGGATCGCGCATTGTCGGTCTGTTGCGGCGGAAACAGATAGAATGCCCGCTCAAACTGCTCGGTAACCGCGCGCCAGTTGCCATCCGCCAGAGCGACAAATCGAGCGCCGTTTGCTGCATCGGTTTGTTGCGACAACAATATCGGTTGAAGTGCATCATCGCCTTCCCCAGATTTTGCGTGCGCCAAAAAACTGTCCTGTCGTGCAGTCCACAACGCGCTCGATATCGCGTCCAGCTGTTCCGCGTCATTGCTGACGATCAACAACCGTCCGCCATTGTCCAACACGCGCTGGGCAATGGCGGGCAATACTTTTTCAGCAGGATCGCGCGTAAGCTGATAAAAATCGACCTGCATGCTGCGGCAACATCAACCTTCGAAATTGTCCGCGACAAAACGGTCAAGCAGACGCACACCAAAGCCGGTTGCGCCCTTATCCCACACTGGGCCGGCCTTATCGGCCCACACGGTACCAGCGATATCCAAATGCGCCCATTTCACGCCGTCCTTTATAAAGCGACCAAGAAATTGCGCAGCAGTGATTGAGCCAGCGCCCTTGCCACCGATATTCTTCATATCCGCAATCGGGCTGTCGATCATCTTGTCATACGCCTTGGAAAGCGGGAAACGCCATAGCGGATCGCCAGAAGCCTTGCCCGCAGCAGTCAATTTGTCGGCAAGTTCATCGCTGTTTGAGAACAGGCCAGCATATTCGCTGCCAAGCGAGACGATAATCGCGCCAGTCAACGTCGCAAGATCGACGACATATTCAGGATTATATTTCTCCTGAACCCAATGCAGCGCATCACACAACACCAGACGCCCTTCTGCGTCGGTATTAAGCACCTCAATTGTTTGGCCGGACATTGACGTCACGATGTCACCGGGGCGCTGCGCGTTG
>JBKBTH010000115.1:0-6121 GCA_046290915.1 Sphingorhabdus sp. | reverse complement strand
ACCATTCAGATTCTCGCCCGGCGCACGAAGAATAACCCTGTCCTCATCGGGGAACCTGGCGTCGGTAAAACCGCGATTGCCGAAGGACTGGCGCTGCGCATCGCCAATGGGGATGTGCCCGACAGCCTGAAAGACCGTAAGCTCCTGTCGCTCGACATGGGCGCGCTCATCGCGGGTGCGAAATATCGCGGTGAGTTTGAAGAGCGGCTGAAGGGTGTGCTTGATGAGGTCAAGCAGGCCGAAGGTGACATCATCCTGTTCATTGACGAAATGCACACATTGGTAGGCGCAGGCAAAGGCGAGGGCGCGATGGACGCGGCGAACCTCATCAAGCCAGCATTATCGCGCGGCGAATTGCATTGCATTGGTGCGACGACGCTCGATGAATATCAAAAGCATGTTGAAAAGGACCCTGCGTTACAGCGCCGATTCCAGCCCGTGTTCGTGGGAGAGCCAACGGTCGAAGACACAATTTCGATCCTGCGCGGGCTGAAGGAAAAATATGAGCTGCACCATGGCGTGCGGATTACCGACAGCGCGTTGGTGAGCGCAGCGACTTTATCGCACCGTTATATTGCCGATCGTTTCCTGCCCGACAAAGCCATCGATCTGATGGATGAAGCCGCGTCTCGGTTGCGCATGGAGGTCGAATCTAAGCCTGAAGAAATCGAAACACTTGACCGGCGTATCATCCAGCTCAAAATCGAGCGGGAGGCGCTTGGCAAGGAGAGCGACGCCGCGTCCAAGGAGCGGCTCGCCGCGCTTGAGAATGAACTCGCTAATCTGGAGCAGCAGTCGTCCGAACTGACGCAACGCTGGCAGGCGGAAAAGGACAAGATTTCAGCCGAAGCCAAGATCAAGGAACAGCTGGATACTGCGCGTATCGAGCTTGAGCAGGCGCAGCGTTCGGGCGACCTCGCGAAGGCGGGCGAGTTGCAATATGGCACCATCCCCGGCCTTGAACGGCAACTGTCCGAAGCCGAAGCAGCGGCAGGCAATGCAATGCTGCGCGAAGAAGTAACCGCGCAGGATATTGCCAGCGTCGTCAGCCGCTGGACAGGCATTCCCGTTGACAAGATGCTTGAGGGGGAGCGCGATAAGTTGCTCAATATGGAGCAGTTGATTGGCGCGCGCGTCATCGGGCAAAAGGACGCGGTCGAGGCCGTGTCCAAAGCCGTCCGCCGCAGCCGCGCAGGGCTTCAGGATCCCAACCGGCCGCTTGGATCGTTCCTGTTTCTCGGACCAACGGGTGTCGGTAAAACCGAACTGACCAAGGCGCTCGCGTCATTCCTGTTCGATGACGACAATGCGATGGTCCGTATCGACATGTCTGAATTCATGGAAAAGCACAGCGTATCACGCCTTGTCGGTGCACCTCCTGGATATGTCGGCTATGAAGAGGGTGGCGTCCTGACCGAGGCTGTCCGGCGTCGGCCCTATCAAGTCGTGTTGTTCGACGAAGTTGAAAAAGCGCATTCCGATGTTTTCAACATCCTGCTTCAGGTGTTGGACGATGGCCGCCTGACCGATGGCCAAGGCCGCACGGTTGATTTTTCGAACACGCTCATCATCCTCACGTCCAATCTGGGTAGCCAACACCTGGCTGCGCTGGAGGATGGGCAGGATGTGAAAGAGGTCGAACCGCAAGTGATGGAAATCGTGCGGGGCCATTTCCGACCTGAGTTCCTCAACCGTCTCGACGAGGTCATCCTGTTCCACCGCCTGGGTGCCAATCACATGGCGCCAATTGTCGAAATTCAGGTACAGCGCGTGCAAAAGCTGTTGAAGGACCGCAAGATCACCCTCGCGCTGTCTGAAGAGGCGAAGGCGTGGCTTGGACGCGTGGGTTATGACCCTGTCTATGGCGCGCGTCCACTGAAGCGCGCAATCCAGCGTTATGTCCAGGATCCGTTGGCCGACATGTTGTTGCGGGGAGCCGTACCCGATGGGTCGACGGTCAAAGTCGAAGAAGGCGACGGTGCATTGGAATTCAAGGTGTGAAGCGAGGCCTCGGTAAATCCGAGGCCTTCTTACATTACTTAGCTTAGCGTAGCGTCAATCGTACGGAAGCCTATTGACCGCCATTGCCACATGAACCGCCAGAACACACGCCGCCGCTTTCGATTATGGCGCGTGCGGTGCGGTTTCCGTTGGCCTGAATTTCTTTCCACTCAGCAATAGTTTTGCAAACCTTGCCTTTTTTGACGAGCGAGCCAGTCACTTCAACCTTACGGCACTTGATGGCTTGGTCGGGATCGGTTGCTGTCGTGGTTACCGGTTTAGCATTTTCATTGGCGGCCAGAACGGGCGCGGCCGATAATGATGTTGTCAAAGCAATCGCTAGAATAAGTTCACGCATGTTTTGTTCCTTTGGGAGTATGGGGGAATAAATATCACGGGTTTTAAAATCCCGCAATCGTGCAGCAATGCTGTTGGTCGAACATACCTACACTCATCCCACTGGATTGAGCCCCGTGCTGTCGGCTGCGACAAAATATTGCGTTATCAATTCTTGCTCGGCGGGTGTCAGATGCGGATTCCACACGTCGAATATCAATATCGCGCGCAATTCGTCACTATCATTCCACGCCTCATGCTCAATGGTGTCGTCAAAGGCAAATGCCTCACCTTCGCGCCATTGCCGTGTTTCGCCGCCGACGCGGAAACCGCATCCCTCAGGAACGATGAGGGGTAAATGCACAATAGCACGCGTGTTCGTCACCCCAGTATGTGGCGGGATTCGCGTCCTTGGCTTCAGCAACGAGAAAAATGCGCTGGGTGACCGGCCCGGAATATGCGCCGATGGCAATGCGGCCAATGCAGCAGCCGTTTTGGGGCAACGGTCAAGCACCGCGGTGTTGGGCTTGCCATATTCCCATAGAAAGCATGCGCCCCAATCCAGCGATTGATCAAGCCCAGACCATTTGTTGTCAGGAACCCCTTTGTCCATGCGGACATACGGACGCAGCGCCGCACCCGGGTCGGCAAGCAATGCGTCAAGTTCATGGCGAATGTCAGCGGTTGCGGCCTCAATCTGCGGCATCCAGCCAAAATGCCGCCGGTCAAAAAACTCGTCGGCGGGCAGAAAGGGATAGCACAAGCCCTCACATTCATTGGTATAAACGCGGCGGCGTCCCATTGCCACGTCAACAAAGGCAGCGCTGCGGCGCTGTTCGGTTTCGTCCATCGTGGCTTGGATAGCGGTGACCTGACTTTCGACCGCGGACGATATGCGCGCCATTGCTTGATCAACAAATGCCCGTCCTCCATGCAACGTCTGCGCAAGTTCGGGGGGCAGATCGGTCGCTTGGGATGCCAGTTGCAACACGCCTTGCCAGGCGGCAACCGCATCTGCGTCCTCAGCGCGGCGTTGATGCAATTCCGCCTTGCGAAGCCAAGCCATGAAATCGCGCCGGTCCAAATCTATTGCTGCATTAAGCGCCTGCAATTCGCCCGCATCATTCCCTTGCGCGCGGCGTGCCGTCGCGACGTTTCGCCATAACGCACCTGCGCCGCTGTCATGCTGCGTCGCCTCCAGAAACAACCGCTCTGCCTCTGCAAAGCTTTGCATTCGCAGGGCAAGCATCCCCTGGCTATTCAACCGGGATGCCTCAGCGGGTGGTGTATTTTGTTCCATGACAGCGATGCTTGCCATTTAGAAGGACAAACGGCAAGGTCTGCTGCGTTATGGTAGTTCAGTCGCTTCCCGATATATTGGCCTATGGTGAATGGCTTACGCATCGTTACGACGAGGAAGCGGACTGTTTCCAAATGCGTCACCTGGACCGTGCGCAACATGACGCGGCGACTTTCATCACTGACGAATATTTAGGGTTGGACGCGAAGCCGGTCGTTATTGATCGCAAAGCGGCCATGGCTGGCATCCCAAAGACGAACGATCTGCATTTCATTTTGCATTCGGCCTTTTGCGCCTCAACAATGCTGGCGCGGGGCTTTAACTTGCCCGGCGTGTCCATGGGTCTGAAAGAACCCGTTTTGCTTAACGATATTGTGGGATGGCGCCGCCGGGGTGCGGCACCGGCTGCTGTTGCCGAACGGCTGGACCACGGCCTGCATATGCTGGCGCGCCCGTTTAAGGGTGATGCGGCGGTCGTCGTCAAGCCTTCCAACGTCTTCAACGCCCTCGCCCCGTTGGCATTGACTATGCGGCCCAATACGAAGGCAATATTGCTTTACGCGCCATTGCCCGTCTTTCTCGTCTCTGTGGCACGCAAGGGACTGTGGTGCCGGCTTTGGTGCCGCGAGCTTCTGGAAGGCCTTATCACCGACGGCATCATGAATCTTGGTTTCGAGCCGAGGGATTATTTTCGGCAGTCCGATTTACAGGTCGCTGCGGTTGGTTGGCTTGCCCAGCAGCAATTGTTCGCCGGGATGTTGAGTAAATTCGGGCCTGACCGCATCGCGACATTGGACAGTGAAACGCTAACCCTGAAACCCGAGGCAACGCTGGAAGCGGCAGCAAAGCATTTTGACCTCAATGTCACACGCGACATGATTGCAGGCCATCCGGCCTTTTCGACGCATAGCAAGTTTGGCGGCGAGTTCGATGCCAACGACCGCGCGGCAGAACATAAAGCCGCTGCCGATGCTTATGGTGACGAGATCGAAAAGGTTTTGGGTTGGGCCGAGGCCGTAGCAGAAGCAGCTGGGGTGCCATTGGTTCTGCCCGGGGCGTTGTTGTAATCAGCTATAGCCGAATTTGTCGATCCACGGTTGAAGGTAGGACAAAACTGGTTCCAGATATGCGGCGTAAGGCTGCCACTGTTTCGTGCCGTCATACAGTCCGCGATGGACTTGCCCCGCGCTGGCCGTCGTGACGCCTCGGCGCTTTGCCGTGGTGTCGAAGTTGCGCACGGCTTCGTTCCATTCCAGCCCGGCGAACGCGCACATTGCCGCGCTTTCCGCGTCAAAATCCTGCACAATCTTGTGGTATTGGACGACATGATAGTGAAGCGGCAAGCGTTCAATCGCCAATTCGGTCAAGCGCATCAGGGCGTCGTAATGGCGCGCCGCGCGTTCGAGACTGGTATATTCCAACGTGCCGCTGCTCATCGCAAAATTTGTGCGAAAGCAGCTCCAAACGACATCGCGGGGGTCTCGGCGCAAGATCAAAATGCGTGCGTCGGGGAAAAGACGCGCGATAAACGGGAGGCGTGTGCCCTTCAGCGGGTCCATGTCCACAAAGCAAGGCGCGCCTGCGGGGACGCCTGACGCGACAACCTTCTCCCAATATGCCCGACGGTGTTGGTCAAGCGCGTCCTCGCCCAAGGTCGCAAAGCGCGCAACGCCATCGATAATTTGGTCGCGATTTCCAGATATGAATTCTTCATCGGTCGCCGCGAGCGTAGGGCGTTCCTCGAGCGCGGATACACCTGGCAGCGACGCGAGGATATTTTCAACCAATGTCGTTCCCGAACGCGGGTAGCCGATCAAGAAGATATGATGTTTCGCAGCATTGCAGGGTTGCCTTGCTAATGGAGACATCGATGAGGACGCTGGTGCCGCTGCAATCCCCTCAGTTATAGCTTCAACAAAGCTGGTGTTGTCTAACTGGTCCGACGATGGGGCATCATGGATAGCCGCAAAGTCAGCATTGGCGGCTTCATAATTCTGATATGCAGCTGCGTAGTTTGATTGTTTGTCGAGCACGTTTGCCAGTGTGGAATAGGCCAGACTGCGTTCGACGCTGGGTACAGTGAGACGGGCGATCAATGGTTCAAGAAGTTTGCGTGCGGCGTCATACTGCCCAGAAGCCAATTCGGTGCTCGCCAGCGCGTTGATGGCGATGGCGTTATGGGGTTCGATTTTCAACGCCGAACGTGCATGTGTGCGGGCCGCGTCGCTCTGCCCTTCGCGCGCAGCCAACGCCGCCAATCCCGCGTGCGCTGCGGCTAGGTGGGGTGCCAGTTCGATAGCCTTGCCAAAGCTGGCGCGCGCGCCTTCGTTCGACCCGCCTGAGGCCAGAATAGCGCCGCGTTCGACCCACGCATCGGGATAATCTGGATAATGCCGTATCGCCTCGTCACAGGCCAAAACAGCATCACGAAACCGGTTTTGGTTGCGATAATGAATGGCGAGGCTGGTCAAGGTGGATGGATTG
>JBKBTH010000114.1:0-6141 GCA_046290915.1 Sphingorhabdus sp. | reverse complement strand
CTTGGGCCGCAAGCAGCGTTGCTCATTAGTCTGCTTGAGGCCGATGTTAGTGATGATAATGGCGATGAAAGATAAGCATAAACGCCTGACCATCACGATCCAAGGCCTCCACCATCTTCCAGCGCGGACTATGCCTCAGACGACATGATTTGGGGCAGTACCGATTCTGCGCCTATGGAAATCATTATTTTGAAATCCTCAGGAGGCCACCATGTGGGCCCCAATGCTGATGCGATACCATGCAAACTTTCGCGACCGTCAGCGAACAGGAAAATGGTGCCCCAGAGACACCAAAGATGGGCACTCAAATCATCGGAAAATTTCGGTCTGTCTGTCGATGTAGGCTGGCGGCAGCTTCGTTGGACCATTCTGTCAGTCCGCTTTTAGGATCAGTTCGGCACCAAACAGCCAATCGTTGAGCTCTAGCCGCAATGGTAGTTTCGCGCCCAGATATAGTCATGAAAGGAGCCGGATTGAGCCGTAAAAGCGGACATTGCATCAGCAAGGTTGATATCGCTGCTTTGTAGGAGTTTGCAGACAGTCCGCGGGCCGGACTGGGGCGAACTGATCGGCCGTTCGTTAAGCCTAGATACAAACGGCAACTTCGCGCCAATAGATCTTCATTCGCGCTTTGCCGTTACCGTCCTGAAAACGGACTCGAGTCTAGAGAGGACCAACGGCTGAATGCAGAAGACGAGCGCTTATATTTGTTAACGGGTTACAACTCAGCCAGCGTAAGTAATAATGCGTATTCAACTACGATTGTTGTAGCATTCCCGCCCCTTTTCGGGGCGACTGTCATAAAAGTGTTGCTGGTACTGGTAGGCAGCCCTCAAGTTAAGCTATCGCTGATCTCGTAACTGGTACCGGTCTGGGTTAGAAGGCCGTGGGTCCGCCAGCACTTCCATTGTCAGCGCTGCAAAGTGTCAAGAAACGTTCTGCATTCATTTTGAACTTCCACAGATCGACCGCGTCAATTGTAAGAAAACGTCAAGTCGGGGATGAGAGCGCATCCCTCCCCGGTCAACATTGTCAACAAACCGTTCTTCAAATCGCAACTGCGTCTGCCAGTGACGATGACTTGTCGTTAGTTGCTGGACGAGCCCGAATTCGTTTGATCCGCGGGCGGCTCATGCAAGTTTTGCTCAAGCGTTTAGTAGCGCACGATGGTCGACTTCGCATTGCTAGTCAGTTAAAAGGTGGCGCTAAGCGTCAGGTTCGCTGTATGGTCAATCCGGTCTGCACCATTTCTTACAACATACTGGTTGAGATAGCCGGGCTCGACCGTGAACTTCTTGCCAAGCGGGATCGCTACCCCGGCGGAATTGCGCCACAGCCCAATACCATCGCGCTGAAATGTCGTTTCATTCAGGCCGATGAAGGGTTCCGTCCAGGCAACGGCGCGGACTTTCCCCGATAGTGGTGCAGTCAGCCGTAATTGCTGGCGCAGCCGCAAACCAGTGCCGTTTTGGTTTTCGAAGAAGCGTTGCTCAAACCGGGTGCGTCCAGTCAGCGTAACGCCCTTGCCATCGCCAAGCAGGCGGAATGACAGCTGCTGAAAAATCCGGTGCTCATGGGTTTTTGCCGGACCAACTGGGCCCGTCATAACATAGGCGTAACCCAGTGACATCGTTGTGGTCTTGTTAAGCTTATATCCGATTGCTGGGCGAAGCAGCAATTGTCCGAGGCGAGATGCATCGTTGGTGAAGCGCTCCTGCGCCTCGAGCCAGAGAACCGCGCCATTGCCCAAGTCGACATTGGCCGTTTGGGCGAGCCAGATATTCGCGTCCTCATCTGCAGCCTGTGCAGCCCAAGGCAGAAGGGCCGTTGCCAGAACACATGCAGGAATGAAATTTTTGCGAAACATCTGGCTCTCCTAAAACTTAAAATCGGTAGCTCAGACCGGCACTTACTACCCATGGATCAAGCTTGTGCTCAGTCCGAAGAGCGAGGTTGTTACCAGCGTAAAAGCTGGCGGCCGTATCGACAAAATACCGCTTGGCATCAACACTAAAGCCCAAGCCTTGGTCATTTAGGGGAATATCGACGCCTGCCTGCAGCGCGACGCCAAAGTCGTCAGACAGGTTGACGCGAGTCACGCCAAGCCGTGCAGCATCAGCGCCGACGCCTTCACTGAAGATGAAAAAGCGCGTTGGGCCTGCCCCGAAATAAGGCTTAACCGAGCCGAGGTCGAAATGATATTTCAACGTTACGGTCGCTGGCAGGATAATGGCATCGTTAACAAGCTTCGCGCCCGCGAGCCCGCCTCTACCGGTAACGTCATGCGGCGTGATGCAGCATATGGTTTCAACCGAAAAGTTTGACGACAGGAAATATTCAGCTGCAATCGTAGGTACGTAAGAATCGCTGGCCTTGCTGTCGCTGGTCGCTGGTGCACCAATCGTGTTGGTGCGAACGTTGGTGATTTCACCGTTGGGCAATACACCCGTCGCAAATGCCTTTATCTGTAACTTACCTTCCGGGTTACCAGCATAGGCTGGAGCCGAAAGCGCGATGGTAGCGGCTGTTGCGAGAATGGCAGTCGAGAAAGTTTTCATATTCTGGTTCTCTTTTTTTGAAAGGGATAATGTTGGCGAACGACATCCGTCAGTTTAAAAACCGGCAGGTAACGTTGGCGATTGCCGGAAAGGGGTCGGCAACCGCCCGCTACAACCGACGTTTACTTCGCCGTATATGGTAAAGAGGAATGGTGGAGGACGATCTTCAAATTGCCGTCCGCTCCGCGGGTATAGCCCCAGGTCTTGTCAACCTTGGTCATATTGCCCTTGCTATCCCACATCGACACATTGCCCATCGAAATTGCCGAATTGCCTGTGATGATTATCCCGGCATTCTCAGGCTCGCACTTGCGCCAGCCCTTCAACGCAAAGCCGGTGTCGCTTGAATAGGCCTTGTCACCGCCAACAAAATAGGCGAGCGCGCCGTCACGCGTTGTGCGAAAGGTTTGGGGCACGACCGTGAGGGTTGGCTTGAACAAAACTGGTCCCATTGCATAGCCATAAGCGCCATCCAAAACTTGACCTGCTAAGGTCTTTGCAGAGCTGTGACCTTTGGTGTCATATTCGGTTGCGATGGCGACTAGTGCCCCGCACCATGCCTTTTGTGCAGCTTCGACTTCATCTTGCGTAATCGGTGCATAGATGGCCGTTGTTTTTGAACCGTGATCATCGGCGGCGGCCGGGCTGGCAAGCGCTGCGAGCGGAAGCAGAGCTGTTGCGGCGGCGTAACGGATCGAGAAACTTTTCATTCGAAATACTCCTAAAAGTGACAACAGGCTTTCTAAACGGCTGGATGTCTGGAAAACTAACCGGCTGGATGTCCGGACAACTTTCAAACTCCAATCGACTGGTTTGAAATAGACACTGGCAAAGCTGCGCGAAATTGGCTGTGTGGCGGGCCGGGCAGCTTAGGCCACATGGCCTATGCAGTTCTGCAACAAGGCATTAATAGGGCCGTATGCATCTCGATAATCCACCATTGGCCCATGAAGTCGAGACTGTCGCTCACCTGCGCGAACTATACCGCGCATCAGAGGCGCGGGCGGCTCGGCTGCGCCTTCTGTCCGTAAGCGGTCGTGCGATGGCAGAGGCTGGCAATGACGGCATCAACGAAGTGCTTGATCATGTTGCTGCCCAATTGGCCTATTTTGTAGGCCATTCTCGCGCTGTGCTTTCACTTGGTCCCGACGGCGAAGGGATCGCCATTCCTGCACCTGGCGATAATGGCCGCATTGTAGGCCGAATTGCTATCGAAGGATTGTCTTCGCTTGATCAAATTGCCGATAGTGAAGATCGGGACACGTTCCATATGCAACTGGAAATGATGGGCACGACGATTGACCGCATCAATCGAGAGCGGGAACGGTCTGAGCTGCTGATTGCCTTGCAGGAACGAGAGCAACGTCTCGAAAATCTGGTGGGACGCATTTTTTTCGCTCAGGAAGACGAACGGCGGCGTGTGTCGCACGACCTTCATGATGGCGTCGCCCAGACTGCAACTGCGCTCGCGCGGATGCTGGAGGGCGGCAGTTCCATGACAAACACGGACATACCGGCGGCCGAAAGGACCAATCTTGCCGCTATTGCCCGTGACTTAGTGACCGAGTTGCGCGCAGTCATTGGCGGATTGCGACCGACGCTGCTTGATGACCTTGGTCTGGAAGCCGCAATTCAGTCGCTTGGAGATGCTCTCTCCAGCGATGGATTTGATGTTGATACGCACATCGGATGCAGTGGCATACACTGGCCAGCCAATACCGAGACGGCGCTTTTTCGCGTGGCCCAAGAGGCTGTGACGAATATCCGGAAACATGCCGGGCGGGGTTGCCGTGTCGAAATAGAGTTGGTTTCATCTACCAATGATGATGATTTCCTTTTGCGCATAGAAGATTTCGGCAAGGGCTGCCAAACCCAACCCATGGGTGCAGAAACTGCGTCGGGTGGTCAAATCGGGATAGACGTGATGCGCGAACGCATGGCAGCCATTGGTGGCCGGCTGGTTTGGGAAGCAAAGCCGGACGACGGCGTTATCGTAATCGCGCAATGTGGTGGGAACCTGTGACGTTGGTGCTCCCTCGCATCATCATTGTCGATGACCACGACCTTGCACGTGAAGGACTGAAAGCTGTGCTTGGCGCAAGCGGCTTCGCGGTTGTCGGTGACGCAGCCACTGGCGAGCGGGCAGTTGAGCTGGTCAGCGAACTCAAACCGGATCTCGTCTTGATGGATGTGCGCCTCGGTCACGGCATTGACGGGCTGGAAGCAACGCGGCGCATTGTCGCCTTGGGTCTACATGTGCGTGTATTGATGTTAACCCTGCACGATATGCCAGCCTATGTGCGCGAGGCGCTCAGTGCTGGTGCGGCGGGATATGTGCTGAAGGACACAGGTATAGACGACCTACGTCTGGCATTGAACCAGGTGCTGGCGGGGCAAACGGCAATACCCATCACCCTCATGAACGCGGCATTACGCGAACCTGTTCGCCAAGGGCGGGTGAACGAGGGAATATCGTTGTTGACGGACCGGGAGTATGAGGTTTTGGATCTGGTGGCTCAGGGCATGACCAACAAGGAAATCGCCCGCCAACTGGCAATTAGCCCCGCGACGGTCAAAGCACATGTCGAGCGGATCATTGCCAAGCTGGGGGTGTCGGATCGGACTCAGGCCGCGGTGCTCGCGACGCAGGAACGGTCGAAAGCGAAGACATGATGGTTGGCAAGCCCATACGCCCGATTACCGGTTACTGGGCAGACCGCCCTCTGGCATTCAAGGGTCTCGTGGTCATTGCCTTGCCGCTTGCAATCCTGTTTGGTGCGCTCATTTCGCTGTATCTCGCAAGCAACGCCGAAACCCGCGCAGAGGATGATGTCCGACGCGCATTTGCCATTCAACGTGATACTTATCAGGTCCACGCACTGCTTGCGGAAGCCGCCGCTGGCGCGCGTGGCTATGTTCTGACGGGACAGGCACGGTTTCTCGAACCTTACCGAAAGGCTGAGGCCGAATTGCCCGTGACGATGGCCCGGCTTGATGCTGAAATCCGCGATGCTGAAGTCCGGCAGCGGTTCGAAACTATTCGTCGGGCGACCACCCAGAAGCGCGAGGGATTGAAAAGAATAGTCGCACTCGCAGGAGCGCCAGCGGAGCGTGCGCGCAATGCCGATGCGCTTGAGGCCGCGCTTATATCGAACAAGATTGTACTCGATGGCATGCGGCGGGAAATCGAAAATATCCAGCGGCGGGAACGTGTTTTGCTCGACCAAAGACAGGCGAAAGTTGATCAAGTGCGGAACAGCTTTCTGGTGCTGACGGCGATCAGCGCGATCGTTGGTTTGCTTGGAAGTCTTGCCGCGGTGTATCTGTTTTCCACCGGCATTGTCCGCCGTGTCCGCATTCTTGAGGATAACGCTGAATTGCTCGCGCGTGGAGATGCGCTGACGGCAATGCCTGATGACGCTGACGAGATCGGGACTTTGGGGCAGCGGATGCACCGCGCCAGTGCGTTGCTGCGCGCGCGCGAACAGGCCCTGCGCGAAAGTGAGGAGCGGTTCCGGCTCGTCATTGAAGGCGTTCAGGATTACGGCATTTTTGCGCTGAGCGTAGACGGCATTGTTGCGAG
>JBKBTH010000113.1:0-6226 GCA_046290915.1 Sphingorhabdus sp. | reverse complement strand
TAGCGTGATGGCGAGCACCCAAAATCTTCCCCAATACCGTCACCCTGAACTCGTTTCAGGGTCTTACTTCTGTAACGTCGGAGAAATTAAGATGCTGAAACAAGTTCAGCATGACGGTGGTTCGGCATGACCGACTTCCTGCTTGAACTTCGTTCCGAAGAAATCCCTGCGCGGATGCAGGTCAAGGCCAAGGAAGACTTGGCGCGCTTGTTTAACGACGCGCTGGCCAAGGCCGGTCTTGCTGCGGCGTCGGTTGAAACCTTTGCTACGCCGCGCCGCCTTGCGCTGATTGCGACCGGACTTCCGCTCGCGACAGAGGCTGTGTCCGAAGAAACCAAAGGACCAAAAGTTGGCGCGCCGCCACAGGCGATGGAAGGGTTCCTCCGCAAAACCGGCCTTACGCAAGACCAGTTGATTGAACGCGATGGCGTATATTTCGCGGTCGTCGAGAAGGCTGGGCGTCAGACCGCTGATGTACTGGCCGAGGCCATTCCTGCCATTATCCGCGCATTCCCATGGCCGAAATCACAACGCTGGGGCGCGGAGTCGATCTCGACCGAAAGCCTGCGCTGGGTCCGCCCATTGCAGGGCATCGTGGCGCTATTGGGCGATGATGTCGTCCCTTGCGAAATTGAAGGCATCGTCAGCGGCGCGGCAACGATGGGGCATCGTTTTCACCACAGCGGTCCAATCACCATTGGCAACGCAGGCGATTATATCGAAAAACTGCGCGCGTGCCACGTGATCGTCCACTTCAGCGAACGCTGCGCAATCATTCGCGACGGTGCCAAGGCGGCTGCGGAAGCCGCCGGGCTTTCGTTGGTTGAGGACGAAGGTCTGGTCGTTGAAAACGCAGGACTGACCGAATGGCCAGTGCCAATGCTTGGCCGTTTCGACCCCGCCTTCTTGGAAGTGCCGCAAGAAGTCATTCAGCTCACCGCGCGTGTGAACCAGAAATATTTTGTCTGCCATGACAAAAAAGGCAAACTTGCCAACGCCTTTATCTGTACCGCGAATATCGATGCGCATGACGGCGGCGCAGCGATTGTTGCGGGCAATGAGAAGGTTCTCGCCGCGCGATTGTCCGATGCGAAATTCTTCTGGGAACAGGATTTGAAGGTCGCGCTCGACGATCAGGCGACGAAGCTGGCGCAGATTACCTTCCACGAGAAACTGGGCAGCGTTGCCGATAAGGTTGAACGCGTTGCCAAACTGGCGCGCTGGCTGGTCGAAGAAGGCATCGTCAACGGCGCCAACGCCGACGATGCCGAACGCGCCGCGCGTTTGTGCAAGGCTGACCTCGTCACCGGGATGGTAGGCGAATTCCCCGAACTACAGGGCCTCATGGGCGGCTACTACGCCCGCGCGCAGAGCGAAAGCGACGCCGTAGCCGACGCCGTCCGCGATCACTACAAGCCAGTCGGGCAGGGCGACGAAGTGCTCACTGCGCCGGTCACGGTAGCGGTCAGTCTGGCGGATAAGTTGGATACGCTAGTGAGCTTCTTCGCGTATGACTTGCGCCCCACCGGTTCAAAGGACCCGTTTGCGCTGCGCCGTGCCGCGATATCGGCGGCCTCCATCATTCTGGAAAATGGCCTGAGAATTAAGCTGGGCAATAGCCTATTCGATCATGCAAAGTTTTTGCTTTTAAGGTCTGAAAAGTCCTTAGCTCAGCAGGCTATGTTTAAGTTTTTTGATTTCGAAGCGCTATTTGGTAAAAAAGCTGCTTCGGACGCTTTGGTTTTAGCATTGCAACTGGCGCAAACAACTCCCCGAGATGAAGCTGAAAAAATCGTAATGATGGCAGGAGAGGGCACAAAAAGTCTTCTAGACTTCTTCGCGGATCGCCTCAAAGTCCAACAACGCGAAGCGGGTGTGCGGCACGATTTGATTGATGCGGTGTTTAGCCTTGGCGGTGAGGACGATCTTGTCCGGTTGCTGGCGAGGGTCAAGGCATTGCAGGCATATATCACGACCGCCGAGGGCGCGAATTTGTTGGCGGCGTACAAGCGCGCGGCGAACATATTGAAGGGCTCAAATCCCGTGTCGCCTGTGCTCGACAAGGCGTCTGATGCGCCGATGTCGGATGCCGCCGAACAGCAAATGCCGCAGACGGGAGAGGAAGACCCGTTTGTCGACGTCGACCAAGGTATGCGCGCCGCGATTGCGGGCAACCATGGCCGGACCGAAGGCATCGTACCCGAAGGCGCAGCAGCCGCGGACATCGCTTTGTTGGGCGCGCTCGACATTGCCGAGCCGCAGGCCAAAGCCTCGCTTGAGGCCGAACAGTTTGAAGAGGCAATGGCCGCGCTTGCGACGCTGCGCGAACCAATTGACCGTTTCTTCGAAGAAGTGATGGTCAACGACGAAGATCCTGCGAAGCGGGCCTTTCGTCTAGGCCTCCTCGCGCGGTTCCGCGATGCGGTAACGCAAGTGGCGGATTTTTCGAAGGTTGAGGGGTAAAGGGCAGCTAACACCCCCCGTCACCCTGAACTCGTTTGTGCAAGCACGCCTGAGGCTCCAGGGTCTTAATTGCCTACGTTCTCGGACGTTGAAATTAAGATGCTGAAACAAGTTCAGCATGACGTCGGTAAATCGACATGGCGGTTGATCTCCATCAATGACGGTGGCGTTTAAAGCGCGTCTTGTGGTGTCCCTCTCCAAAGGAACATCCCCATGGCCGTCATGCACCGCATCCGCATTTTCCACGCCTTCCTCGCGCTGACCGTTCTGGCAGCCTACTTCTCGGCAGAAATGGGCCTGATCCATGCGTGGCTCGGCTATGGCGTCGCCGCTCTCATATTATTCCGGCTTATCTGGGCATTAAGCGGAGTTCCGCAACTGGGTCTGGAACGCTTTTACCCCTCGTTCAAGGACCTGCATTTAAAAGGCATCATGACCAATCCGGTTATCAGCCGCGTACTGCTCGCCGGTATCGCGATTTCGGTGATTGGGGCCACGGGCACGGGTATAATGATGGACAATGGCCGCGCGCTGCAGCCAACGTCGCTCAGTTCCTTTTCATTCTCGGGCGAAAATGAAAGCGAAGGTGCCGAAAATGAAGCTGGCGAAATTTACGAGGAGGCACATGAGTTGCTGGCCAACCTTGCGATAGCGTTGGTCGCAATGCATGTTCTCTATCTGCTGGCGTTCAAGTTTCCGTTGGCGCGATTTATGCTGTTTGCCAACAAATCCAACAAATAACTGCCCTCCATACTTGACTCCCTGCGCTGCACTGCACAACGACAACATCAATTGGCTGGCGTAAAGGATTGGCTGCGGGATGACTCAGTACGTATTTCGGTTCGGTGGTGGTGTTTCTGACGGCGATGAAACCGTTCGCGGCAACAAGAATATCCTTGGCGGCAAGGGCGCAAACCTTGATGGCATGGCGTCGATCGGGTTGCCTGTCCCTCCCGGCTTCACGATTACGACCGAGATGTGCACGGCTTATTATGCCAACGGTCAGTCGTTCCCCGACAGCGTGCGTGCGGAAGTCGCCAATGGCCTTGTGCATATTGAACAGGTGACTGGCAAAGCCTTTGGTGATCCCGCCAATCCGTTGCTGGTTTCGGTGCGCTCGGGCGCGCGCGTTTCTATGCCCGGAATGATGGACACTGTTTTGAATCTGGGGCTTAATGACCAGACTGTAGAAGGGCTGGCAACATCATCGGGCGATGCGCGTTTTGCATGGGACAGCTATCGCCGCTTCATTCAGATGTACGCCGACGTGGTGTTGGAACTCGACCATGGCGCGTTTGAAGAGGCTCTGGAAATCGCCAAGGAAGACCAAGGCTATTATCTCGATACCGAGCTTTCTGCCGATGATCTGAAGGCACTGGTTGCCGAATATAAACGGCTGGTCGAGGCCGAATGGGGCAAACCATTTCCGCAGGATGTGCATGACCAATTATGGGGCGCCGTCGGCGCGGTATTCGGTTCATGGGAATCGGACCGGGCAAAAGTCTATCGCCGTCTGAACAATATACCCGGCGACTGGGGCACGGCGGTCAATGTGCAAGCCATGGTCTTCGGCAACATGGGCGAGACGTCCGCAACGGGCGTTGCCTTCACCCGCGACCCAGCGACGGGCGAGAATGCCTATTATGGCGAGTATCTCATCAATGCCCAAGGCGAAGACGTTGTCGCAGGTATCCGTACGCCGCAATATCTGACCAAAGCTGCACGCGAGCGCGCCGGCGCCAAGCCGTTGTCGATGGAAGAAGCGATGCCAGCGGTTTATGCCGAGCTGGCGCGCGTGTTCGATATCCTGGAAACGCATTATCGCGATATGCAGGACATTGAATTCACCGTTGAACGTGAAAAATTGTGGATGCTGCAGACCCGTTCGGGCAAGCGCACGGCAAAAGCTGCACTGAAAATCGCGGTCGATATGGCTGACGCTGGCCTCATCACCACCGACGAAGCCGTGCTGCGCGTTGATCCGATGGCGCTTGACCAATTGCTGCACCCAACGCTTGACCCCGATGCTGTGCGCGATGTGCTGACCTCAGGCCTGCCTGCCTCACCCGGCGCGGCGTCAGGTAAGATCGTGTTTGATGCCGACACCGCCGACAAATGGAAAGAGCGCGGCGAGTCCGTCATTTTAGTACGCGTCGAAACCAGCCCCGAAGACATTCATGGCATGCATGCCGCCACCGGCATTTTGACCGCACGTGGCGGCATGACGAGCCATGCGGCGGTTGTCGCCCGTGGCATGGGGCGGCCCTGCGTATCGGGCGCTGGCAGCCTTCAGATTGATGCAGCAGCCAAAACGCTGCGCATTGCCGGACGGACCATGCACGAAGGCGACGTCATCACGCTTGATGGCTCAACTGGTGAAGTGATGGCTGGCGAAGTGCCGACCTTGCAGCCTGAGTTGGTGGGTGATTTTGGGACTTTGATGGTGTGGGCCGACGCTGGTCGCCGCATGAAAGTCCGCGCCAATGCGGAAACGCCGCTGGACGCGCAGACTGCGCGTGATTTTGGCGCCGAAGGCATTGGCCTATGCCGGACGGAGCATATGTTCTTTGATGCCGCGCGCATTACCGCTGTGCGCCAGATGATCCTCGCGGACGATGAAAAGGGCCGCCGTGTTGCGCTTGACAAGTTGCTGCCCGAACAGCGGAAGGACTTTACCGCGATTTTTGAAGTGATGGCTGGCTTGCCCGTCACCATTCGCTTGCTTGACCCGCCGCTGCACGAATTCCTGCCGCATCAGGAAAGCGAATTCGCCGAAGTCGCTGCCGCAGCCGGTGTCGGTATAGAGACGTTGAAACAACGCGCGGCTGAGTTGCACGAATTCAACCCGATGCTTGGCCATCGCGGATGCCGCTTGGGCGTGACCTACCCCGAAATCTACGAAATGCAGGCGCGCGCGATATTCGAAGCCGCATGTTCTCTGGCCGTCGCACCAGTCCCTGAAATCATGATTCCTTTGGTCGGCACACGCCGCGAGCTGGAATTGATGAAGGACGTCGTCGACAAGGCAGCCGAAGCGGTATTCGCCGAGCAGGGCAAGCGCATCGAATATTTGGTCGGCACCATGATCGAGCTGCCCCGCGCCGCCCTGATGGCCGATGAAATTGCCGAAGTCGGCAGCTTTTTCAGCTTTGGCACAAACGACCTGACGCAAACCACACTGGGTGTCAGCCGCGATGACGCGGCGCGTTTCCTGACGCATTATGTCGACAAGGGCATATACGCCCGCGACCCGTTCGTCAGCCTTGATGTTGAAGGCGTTGGCCAGCTCATCGAAATCGCGGTCAACAAAGGCCGCGCGACTCGTCCCGAAATCAAACTTGGCATCTGCGGCGAACATGGCGGCGATCCGGCGTCGATATCTTTCTGTGAAAAGGTCGGCCTCGATTATGTCAGCGCCTCACCGTACCGTGTGCCTATCGCGCGGCTGGCAGCAGCGCAGGCGGCACTTGCCAGCAAGTAATCATTTGTCCTAACCCTCAACCGAGGGAGAGGTTTATGAAAACGTGGCATCGATACGGCATCTGTATCGCGTTAGGACTGCTGGGCGGCAGTGCCTTTGCAGTCCAACAGGTCCGCGGCGGCCTTAACGATGGCATGGTTGAGGTTGGGCCTTGGCAGACGGGCAAAAGCTTTGGCACGGTAGATGCCAGCGCGCTCACCCGTGCGAAGGTTGCGTTGTCTGGCTTGCTTGCCCTGCCTTCGAAAGAGGCAATGTATTTCACTGCGCAAAAGGACAGCGATG
>JBKBTH010000112.1:0-6239 GCA_046290915.1 Sphingorhabdus sp. | reverse complement strand
GCCGGACCGGAACCGATGATGGCGATATGCCGCATGCCCGCTTCTCCGTCATTGCCTGATTGGGCAGGATAACGGGTCAGCCCCAAAAAGAAAGGGCCGACCTATCTGCACAGGCCGGCCCATTTTTAATGCCTAGGGAAGTTGTTTAGAACTTCGCAGCGACCTTCACGCCGTAAAAGCGCGGTGCCGATGGGTAGACTGCATAGCTGTTGCCCTGTTCAGGAATCGGGAACGCAGTGATGTTGTAATATGTGTCGAACAGGTTTTCGACATAGCCTTCGATGCTATATTTGCCGTCACCGAAGTTCATGCCAGCCCGCAGGTTGACGATGCCAAAGCCGTCATTCGCGGTGAAGCGACGCGCAAGCGTGTCGTTCAACGGATATGCATCGCTGTTTACGCGGTAATCGACATGGAACAGACCCTGCACGCCCGAGCTGATTTCGGGTGTCCAGGTCATGGCGCCAGTTACCGTGTGCTTTGGCTGGTTCGATGCCTGACGGCCATTGTCACCACCGGCCAACGGATCGGTGACCTTTGCATCAACATAGGTGTAACCCAGGTTGAAGGCCAAATCCGGGTGTGGACGAATGATGCTTTCAAGCTCAACGCCCTTTGACACCAGCTTGTCATAGTTCAGGACAACGAAGCTGTTTCCAAGGAAGCGGTTCGATTGATAGCCCTTGAAGTTTGAATAGAACAATGATGCGTTGAACTGGAACTGGCGCGTGAAGTTTGTCTTCAAGCCGACTTCATAAGCATCAACGGTTTCGTTGCCGAATTCGAGGTCTTCAATCTGCGCGCCATTGCCGCCCAGAATGACGGAATCGAAGCTGCCACGGTCGAGATTATATCCGCCCGATTTGTAGCCACGATCATATCCGCCATATACCAGCACATCGTCATTCACCTTGAACGACAACTTGGCTGTGCCGGTGAATTCGCTTTCCGAACGATCGCCCGAACGAACGCCGTTGAATTCGCTGTTCACTGTCGGGTTGCAGGTCAAAAGGAAGGCCGAGTTCAGCAACCCTGCGCCCTGCAATGCCGCACGGTAAGGTGCTGTTGCCGGGTTCTGGAAGAACGAACAGGCAGGAACGACACTGGTCAGATCGCTGTCGATGTCCTTCTTTTCATAATTGTACCGCAGCCCCAATGTCAGTGACAATCTGTCGCTGAAATTGATGATGTTGTGCGTGAACGCGGCAAATGCCTGTGTATCGACCTGATACGCATCATTTTGCTGACCTGCACCATTTGGCGTGCGTGGCAACGGGCTGTTGAACAGACCGAACAATGCAGGGTTAGCGCCAGCAGCTGCAGCCAGCGCCGGATTTGTTGCCAATGCGACCTGACCGAACAAGGGTGTTGCCGGGCCAAGTGTACCGAACAATTGCAGACCCGATGGCAAGCCACCGCTGCGTGTCAGTTCACGAATGACGCCATCGACATATTGATCCGCCTGCGCGCCGAAACGCACAGTGTCATTCAACGTCAGCTTTTCATTCAGGTAGAATCCGCCAACAAGCCAGTCGAGCTTGTCATTGAACGCAGTGCCCTGCAAACGCAGTTCCTGCGTGAAATCCTTGATGCTGGTGCGGTAGTTATCGCGATACGCACGGTCGAGGCCGGAGAAATCAATGTCCTGGTTCCGCTTTGCGTCCCAATCACGATAGGCGGTAATCGACGTCAAAGTCGCATTGCCGAAATCCCAGTTCAGTTCGCCCGAAACGCCCCATTCATTGACGGATTCCGACAAATCGCGGCCCGGTGTCACTGCCATGTTGCGGCTGCCACGGGTGTAGGCCGGAATTCCGACTGTACCTGCGGTGCCACCAAAGGCGGGAACGCCTGCGAAACCACGGATGATGTTGGTCGCAACCAGTGCGAGTGCCGAATTGCTCGTCGCATCAATGCCGGGGAAGATCGAAAGACCGCTCAACGTGTTAACTGCACCGCAGCAAACTTCGTCGGTTTTCGCATAGTCACCAATTAGGCGGAAGCTGACATCTTCATTCTCGAACAACGCCTGACCACGGGCGAAATAGCGGTCGATATTGTTGATCTTGTTACCGCTGTTAACGTCGGTGATGTAACCGTCACGCTTGTGATAACCGCCGTCGAGACGCAGTGCGAGCTGTTCCGAAATTGGGCCCGTCACGCCAGCCTTGACTTCGATTTCGTCAAGATTTCCGTAGCTCGCCTCAACATAACCGCCGAGTTCAAACTTTGGCTTTTGCGTGGTGATGTTCAATGCACCGGCCGAGGTGTTGCGTCCGAACAACGTGCCCTGTGGACCGCGCAAGACTTCAACGCGCTCAATGGGTGGCAATTCAGCCAGCGCAACGCCGGCACGTGAACGGAACACACCGTCGATGAAGACGCCAACCGCAGGTTCAAAACCGGGGTTATCGCCAGCGGTACCGATGCCGCGGATCGACAAGACTGCGCCGGTCGCGGACGACTGGCCAGTGGTGGTCTTCAACGATGGCGCAAGCTGTTGAATGCCGCGAATGTCAACGACACCCGCATTGGCAAGTTGTTCGGTGCCAACAACACTCACGGCCAGCGGCACATCTTGCGCAGCCTGGTCGCGACGGGTCGCGGTTACGATGATGTCATTGTCGGAATAGGCTTCGTCGCCCGTTGTCGTCGCTTCCTGGGTCTGAACTTCGCCGTCTTGGGCGAACGCAGCCGTCGTAGGCGCGACAAGCACGGCTACGCCGGCCAGCAGCATATGGATCGATTTCATGATGTTCCTCTTTAGACTTTTTTGCGGTTGAACCGCATGGGGGAGAATGCGCCAAATAACGTGAATGGCACCAAGGAACATTACGACATGTTACAATTCAATGACAAGGAAAATAACGGATTCCTGCCCTTTGCACGGGTTTTGTTGCATACAGGCAACAGCGCCGTGGTTACGCTGCCTTGCGCGCCTCGTGTCCATCGCGGTCAAGGAACCCGCGGATCGCTTCTATGCTTTCTTCAACATGGCTAAGCAGGAACAAATGCCCGCCATTTTCGACCACAAAAAGCTCGCTGTTCGGGATCAGGAAGTTCAAAAACTTGCCATTGGCGAGCGGAACAATCTGGTCATCATCGCCCATCATGATGAGCGTTTCAGTTTTCAGAAACGGCAGGAATGGCGCACTGGTCCACCCCATCATCGCCATCAACTGGTAGAAATATCCCGTCTTTGATGGCGGCGTGATGCGGCCAATATGTTCCGACTTATTGCCCACCATACCGCCGTAGAGCGTCTTGAAATGCTTCGCCATGAAGTCGGGGTCTATATAACGGCGCGGGTCGGCCATTTTGACAAGCGAGGCTGGGTTGCCAGGTACCATCAACATGCCAGCGCTTGTGGCGACAAGGATAAGCTTGTTCGTGCGCGCGGTGTTCTGCAGCGCAAATTGCTGCGCCATCGCCCCGCCCCAGCTGACGCCCATGACATCAACAACCGGCATTTCAAACCGGTCCAACAGCAACGCCGCAATCCGCGACATGAGGATGGCATTATAGGGCACGACTGGGTCCGGCGAACCGCCAATGCCGGGCATATCAAAAGTGATGAAGTCGCGATCATCAAGCAGCTCGGCCATGGGTGCCATGGCTTCAATATTCGCGCCAATGCCGTTGAAGAACAGGATGGGCAATTTCTTCGTCGGCGCACTCGCCCGCCAAACCGCAACCCGCAACGTGCGACCGTCAACGGTCTCCATGCTGAAATTAGGCGTGCGGTTTTTGGTCATAATTGTTCCTTTTGCCCTCTGTTTCCGGGCGCGGCATGAGGTTTAACCTAACGGTTAGTTGGCGCAAGACTTAAAGCATCCGACGCCGTAATCCGCCCACCGGTACTCCGCCCACCGGCAATTGACATAAGCGCAGGCTTATTTGGCCATGCGTAAGCGTCTGTCCAATAGCCACGCAGGGCACGGGGTCTCATCTTCCGTTCATCAAGAAATGGAGAATGCTTATGACGGACACCATGCAGAAAAAGCGCAGATGGGACCCGATCGTCAAAATGACGCATTGGGGAATTGTTGCAGCGATAATCGGCAACGGGATGATCACCGGTGAAGGATCCGGCGCGCATATATGGGTGGGCTATGGCCTTGCCGGCCTTCTGGCTTTGCGATTATTGTGGGGCTTTATTGGTCCGGCAGAAGCCCGCTTTTCCGCCTTTCCGCCAAGCCCCACGCGCGCCATCAAACATTTGGCTGAGATCAAGCGTGGTGAAGTAACACCCCACCGTTCGCATAATCCACTGGGCACATTCATGGTGTACGCCATATGGCTGTGCCTCAGTGCAGTCATTGTCAGCGGCATCGCGATGTCTGGTCCGCCGCCTGCCAATCCCCTTGCGGTGCGTGGTGAGGGAAGCGAAGGTAGCTATAGCGCAGCTCAAATTGGTGGTGGCGAAAATGAAGAGAATGAAGAGAATGAAGGCGGCGAAAATGATGGCGGCGGTTTAAACGAGGAAATTGTCGAAGAAGTCCATGAAATCGCGGTAAATCTGCTTTATGTCCTGATAGCATTGCATCTGGCAGGCGTTTTGTTTGAAACACGGCGCAGCGGAAAAGCGGTAGTGGGCGCGATGATACCCGGAGGAAACAGAACCATCGAATGAATGACCGACCAAGCAAATTCAAATTGAAGCACGACCGCCACTTGTTGGCGGTCGCTGCGGTTGTGGTGTTGCAGGCGCTGGCAGGCGTGTTTTTCATGGCAGATGCCATCGGCGATATAATTGCCGACGGGCTGGGTTTTCACGTCATGATTGAAGGGCTGATCGCATTTGCCTTGGTCGCCGGAATTGTTCTGGGTGCACGCCAAGTCCGCACGTTACTGAACCAAGCGAAACGGCGAGATGAAGCGCTAGCGATTGCCTCGGGCGCCCTCGCCGACTTGATCCAGGAACGCTTTGGCCGCTGGATGCTCACAGCGGCAGAGGCAGATGTCGCACTGTTCACCCTGAAAGGCTTCGGCGTTTCAGAAATAGCAGAGTTGCGGAAATCGGCCGCAGGAACGGTGCGCGCGCAACTGACGCGCGTATACGCAAAGGCTGGCGTCGACAGCCGCGGCGCACTGGTGAGCCTGTTTTTCGATGAATTGCTCGACCGGAGCTAAACTCGAAAGCCGCCTACGCAGGCTTTGTGCGTCCCAAAGACTTCACTCGCTTTGCCAGAGTTGATCACTCCAAAACATACAGCCCCGGCGCGGCTTCCATCGCTGGATGCGCTTTGCTCCCCTGCGTTGTGGGCGCGGCAATTTCTGCGCCGGACCGCGCATGGAGCCATTGCATCCAGTGCGGCCACCAGCTTCCCGCGACTTCTTCAGTGCCTTTCATCCATTCGGTGACATCGGCAGGTGTCTTGCCCTTGCTGTGCTTCCAATATTTCGCCTTGGGGTTGCCGGGCGGGTTGAGGATCGCTTGCATGTGGCCAGCCTGGCTCAGGATAAACTCGATATTCTTGCTGCCAAACAATTGTGTTGAGCGATAGCACGCACGCCATGGCGTGATGTGGTCAGTCGTTCCGCCCAGAACGAACAGGTCGCCCGTCACCTTGGTCAGATCAAGCGTGTGGTCGGCAATCTCGAACGTGCCTGGCGCGGCATAGGCATTGGCCTCAAACAGCTCAAGGAAGTCACCCATCAACGCTGATGATAGGTTGGTCGCATCGGCATTCCAGAACAATATATCGAACGCTGGTGGATCATCGCCGAGCAGATAATTGTTGATCACATAATTCCAGATGAGGTCATTGGGCCGCAACCATGCAAAGCCGCGCGCAAGGCTGCTGCCTTCAATCACGCCCTTCTTCGCCGCGCGTTGCCGCGCCAGCGCAATGCCATTGTGCGACACAAGGCTCGACGCCTCGGTATCGCCGGGTTTCGGCTCCAGCACGCACACCATCATGGTGATGGCGTTAGCACGGGTGTCGCCCATGGCCGCAAGCTTTGATAGCAGAACGGACATCGTCTGCCCGCCGGAACATCCGCCCGAGATATTGACCTTGTCGCTGCCGGTAATCTCGCAGACGACGTCCAGCGCCTTGATGCAGCTTTCGATATATTCGGCCATGCCCCACACGCCCATATCGTCGGTCGGGTTGCGCCACGAAATCATAAACGGCTGAATGCCGTGGTCGGTCTGCCACTTAATGATCGATTTTTCAGGGGACAGATCGTTGATATACATTTTGTTGATCTGCGGCGGGATTGTGAGCTGAGGT
>JBKBTH010000111.1:0-6260 GCA_046290915.1 Sphingorhabdus sp. | reverse complement strand
CGCTTTGGCCACAATGAAGGCGACGAACCCGGTTTCACGCAACCATTGATGTACAAAGTCATTAAGGGCCACCCAGCGGTCAGCAGCTTGTATGCCAAGCGGCTTGAGGCCGAGGGTGTTATTGATGCCAATTGGGCAGATGAGCACGCGATGCGTTTTGTACAAACGCTTGAGCAGGAATTTACCAGCGCGGCGGATTATAAAGCAAATGCCGCTGACTGGTTTGGTGGACGTTGGTCTGGTCTTTCCAAGCCAGCCGATCCTGAAACCGCACGCCGCAATGTAGAAACAGGTATCTCCAAGAAGCTATTCGATAGCTTGGGCCGTACACTGACCACTGTGCCCGAGGGACATAATATCCACCCTACACTCAACCGTGTGCTGGATGCCAAAAAGGCCATGTTCAGCACTGGCGCAAACTTTGACTGGGCAACTGGCGAAGCGCTCGGTTTTGGATCTTTGCTGTCCGAAGGTTATGGCGTTCGTCTATCCGGCCAGGATTCGGGTCGCGGTACGTTCAGCCAGCGCCACGGCGTTTGGGTCGACCAGACAACTGAAGAAAAATATGTCCCGTTGGCAACATTGCCACATGGCCGATTTGAAATTCTCGACAGTCCACTGTCGGAATTCGGCGTGCTGGGTTTTGAATATGGCTATGCCGGCGCCGAACCAAAAACCCTTGTTCTTTGGGAAGCACAATTTGGCGATTTCGTAAATGGCGCACAGACCATGATCGACCAGTTCATTGCCGCCGGTGAAGCCAAATGGTTGCGCGCCAATGGTCTCGTGATGCTCTTGCCGCATGGCTACGAAGGACAAGGTCCGGAACACAGCTCCGCACGGCTTGAACGTTTCCTGCAATTATGCGCGGAGGACAATATTCAGGTCGCAAACTGCACGACGCCTGCGAACTATTTCCACTTGCTGCGTCGGCAGATGGCGCGGCCATTCCGCAAGCCGCTTATCGTCATGACGCCAAAATCATTGTTGCGGCACAAGCTTGCAGTTTCCAAGGCCGAGGATTTTCAAGGCGAAAGCCACTTCATGCGGATCCTGTCGGACACCAACGCGCCTGCGGACAAGGATATAAAGCGGCTGGTCCTGTGTTCGGGCAAGGTTGCTTATGACCTGATGGAAGCGCGCGATGCGTCGGGTGACAAGAACACTTCGATTGTCCGCATAGAGCAGTTGTATCCGTTCCCTGCCGAACCGCTGATCATCCGGTTGAAGCGTATGACCAATTTGGAAGAGGTGGTTTGGGCACAGGAAGAGCCGCGCAACGCTGGCAGCTGGACGTTCGTTGATCCTTATCTGGAAGAATGTCTCGCTGAAGCCAATGTCGGCCCTGCCCGCGCGCGTTATGCCGGACGCAAGGCCGCAGCCGCGACAGCAACGGGCCTAGCCAAGCGCCATCAAGCCGAACAGGCTGCGTTGGTTGCAGAAGCATTGGGCCATAATGTCCGCGAAGAACTCCGCCGCCAACGCACTGGGGGAACCAAGCCGGTCACCCCTCCATCCTCCTGAGGATTGAATTATGAGCACTGAAGTTAAAGTCCCCGTATTGGGCGAATCCATCACTGAAGCGACCCTCGGCCAATGGCTGAAGAAACCGGGTGATGCCGTTGCTATTGATGAGCCGATTGCTAGCCTTGAAACCGACAAGGTCGCGGTCGAAGTGCCGTCACCTGTCGCCGGTATCATGGGCGCCTATGCTGTTGAGGAAGGCGCGACTGTAAATGTCGGCGCGGTTATTGGCTCGATCGATGCTGGTGCCGGTGCCGCTGCTGCACCCGCCGCCCCTGCGGCAGTAGCTTCAGCAGCAGCGCCAGCGGTCAAAAGCACCGCGGCGCCTGAACCTGTCGCTGCTTCGGAAAATAGCGATTTGCCCTTGTCACCTGCGGTCCGCCGCTTGGTGCTTGAGCTGGGCATTGATCCAAGCAAGATCAAGGGCACCGGCAAGGACGGCCGCCTGACCAAGGAAGACGTTGTTGCTGCTGCCAAGGGTGCACCTGCGGCTGCAACCACCTCTGCCGCAACGGCAACACCCGCTGTGTCCGCCACGACCGGTGCGCGCCAGGAAGAGCGCGTGAAGATGAGCCGTCTGCGCCAGACAGTGGCCAAGCGTTTGAAGGCTGCACAAGACACAGCAGCCCTGCTGACGACATTTAACGATGTCGATATGTCCGCCGTGATGGAAGCGCGCGCGACCTACAAGGACCTGTTTGAAAAGAAGCACGGCGTTCGCCTTGGCTTCATGGGTTTCTTCACCAAGGCTGTTGCCTTGGCTGCGCGTGACGTTCCTGCCGTGAATGCGCAGATTGATGGCGACGAAATCGTCTATCACAATTATCTCGACGTCTCCGTCGCGGTCAGCGCGCCAAATGGTCTGGTTGTTCCAGTCGTACGCAACGCGGACGCCATGAGCTTTGCCCAAATCGAAAAAGCCATTGGTGATTTTGGCGCAAAGGCGAAGGCTGGTACACTCACCATGGATGACATGACGGGCGGAACCTTCACCATTTCCAATGGCGGCGTGTTCGGTAGCCTGATGTCGACACCAATCATCAATCCGCCACAGTCGGCCGTGCTTGGTCTCCACCGCATTGAAGACCGCGCTGTGGTCCGCGACGGACAAGTTGTCGTTCGCCCGATGATGTATTTGGCGCTAAGCTACGACCACCGTCTCATCGACGGTCGTGAGGCTGTGACTTTCCTGAAAATCGTCAAAGAGGCGATTGAAGACCCGACCCGGTTGTTGATCGACCTTTAAGGAGCTGAGCAATGGCAGAACATGATTATGACCTGATCGTTATCGGTGCAGGTCCGGGCGGCTATGTTGCCGCAATCCGTGCCGCACAACTCGGCCTGAAAACAGCCTGCGTCGAAAGCCGTGAGACATTGGGTGGCACGTGCCTCAACGTCGGCTGCATTCCGTCCAAGGCATTGCTGCATGCGTCCGAAATGTACCATGAGGCGCAATCGGGTTCGTTGGCGAAATTTGGTATCGATTTTAAGGGCGTCTCGCTTAATCTCGACCAAATGCACGCTGAAAAAGCGAAGGCTGTTACCGAATTGACGGGCGGTATCGAGTTTCTGTTTAAAAAGAACAAGGTCGATTGGCTTAAGGGTCGCGCCGCGTTCACTTCCGCCAACAGCATTGATGTTGCCGGCAAAAACTACACCGCCAAAAACATCATGGTGGCGACAGGGTCATCCGTCACACCATTGCCGGGTGTCGAGATCGACCAGAAGGTCATCGTCGATTCCACCGGCGCGCTTGCTTTGCCAAAGGTACCCAAGCACATGGTCGTCATCGGTGGCGGTGTCATCGGGCTTGAGCTTGGCAGTGTATGGCTGCGTCTCGGTGCGGAAGTGACAGTTGTCGAATATCTCGACCAGATCCTGCCCGGCATGGATGGTGAAGTCCGCAAGGAAGCCGCCAAGATTTTCAAGAAACAGGGCTTCAACCTGCGCATGGGCACCAAGGTAACTGGCGCAACGGTAAAGGGCGGCATAGCCACGCTGACCGTTGAACCATCAACCGGTGGCGCAAGCGAAACGATCGAAGCAGATTGCGTACTAGTAGCTATCGGCCGCCGCGCAAACACTGACGGCCTCGACATGGAAAAAGCAGGGCTGCAGGTCAACAAGCGCGGACAGATTGAAATCGCACATGATTTCCAGACCAATGTCCCCGGCATCTACGCCATTGGCGACGTTTGCCCTGGCCCAATGCTGGCACACAAGGCGGAAGACGAAGGTATTGCTGCGGCTGAGTTTGTCGCTGGCCTGACGGGTATCGTCAACCATGACGTCATCCCGGGTGTTGTCTACACCTACCCCGAAATCGCCAGCGTTGGCTTGACTGAAGAAGAAGCCAAGGAACATGCCGCCGCTTCGGGAAGCGAGATTAAGGTCGGTAAATTCCCGATGATGGCGAACAGCCGCGCGAAAACAAATCGCACGACCGACGGTTTTGTAAAAGTCATTGCAGATGCCAAAACCGACCGCGTGCTTGGCGTGCATATCATCGCATCCATCGCCGGAAGCATGATTGCTGAAGCTGCTGTAGCAATGGAATTCGGTGCAACGTCGGAAGACATTGCGTACACCTGCCATGCCCACCCGACCCATGCCGAAGCCTTGAAGGAAGCGGCCATGGCAGTAACCGGCAAACCGATCCACATGTGATGATTACCCACGCGGCCCAGATAGCCCCGGCCATGATTTCATGGTTGGATCTATTTGGGATCGCTGTGTTTGCGGCATCGGGTGCGTTGGCTGCAGCGCATCGGAAACAGACGCTCGTTACTTTCTCGTTCTTTGCGTTGATCACTGGCGTTGGCGGCGGCACCGTTCGCGACCTGCTGATTGGTGCGCCGGTATTCTGGGTTCAGGATTGGCGTTTTGCAGCGATCTGCCTTGTGACGGCGGGGCTGGTATGGGTGACACCGCAGCATCTGTGGAAGCCGCGCGCGCTGGACTGGTTCGATGCCGTTGGCATTGCCATTTATGCAGTGTTTGGCACGTGGAAGTCACTTACGCTTGGCGTTCCGTTGCTACCAGCGATGATGATGGGCGTTATCACCGCCTGCGTCGGCGGCATCATTCGTGATGTGCTGGCTGGTGAGCCGTCGATACTGCTTAAGCCCGAAATCTACGTAACAGCCGCAGCACTGGCATCCGGCCTGTTTGGTCTGTTGTTGTTTATCGGCTTACCCGTTTTGCCCGCGGCTATTTTGAGCGCGGCGGCCGGCTTTGCATTGCGTGCAATGGCGATTTGGAAAGGCTGGGCGATCCCTGCATATCGGGGCTAGTCACCGCACGCGTTTCGGGAAAAGCCGGTTCAAATTCGCAATTTTGGGTTTGTCCCATTGCACAATATATGGATGCTTCGGGTTTTTTGCCATGAAGTCCTGATGATAGCTTTCGGCAGGAAAAAAGCTGATTGGTTCAAGCGAAGTAACGATTGGGTTCTTCCAATATCCAGCCTTGTCCAGTTGCGCGACATAGGCACGTGCCGCTTTTTGCTGGACCGTGTTCGCGGGGAATATCGCTGATCGATATTGCTTACCGCGATCCGGGCCCTGACGATTCAACTGAGTCGGATCATGCGCCACCGAGAAGAATATATGCAGCAACTCACTATAGCTGACCACGGCAGGGTTATATTGGATACGAACGGATTCGGCGTGCTTGGTCGTGCCAGAGCTGACGAGATCATAGTCAGCTGTTGACCGCGAGCCGCCAGAATAACCCGACTCTACGCGCGTTACGCCTTTCACACGTTCAAACACTGCCTCAATACCCCAGAAGCAGCCGCCCGCAAAAACAGCCGTTTGGGTGCCCTTTGGCTCGACAATCTTTGAGGCCGGTGCCGCAATGCGGATGCCTTCGGTTGCGTGGGCAGTGCCGACGGGAGATCCAAAGTCCGATCCGCATGCCGTTACTAAGCCAAACAGCAAAGCGATATTTACCGAGCGGATAATGACTTTAGGGGTGCGGGGCAGCAATTTCATATGATGGACCTCCAACGGACACAGACCGCTTAGCTTCGGCGCTGTTCTCATTTGCGCTGGCAGGATTAATGATTGCCAGCCCTGCCACACCGAGCGCAAAGCCGCCAGCGAGACTGAGGAAAAGATCTGATCGCACGAAGTTAAAAAGACGGTCCATATTTTATCTCTGATGTGGTGCCCAAATTGGCGCCCGAAACATATACGTCTTCGGACTGCAAAAGGTTTCAGCAGATATGACGTTAAATGCGCATTAACGCCGCTCAGACTCAGTCCGGTGTTGCGGTCAAGTGAGTGCCGCGCACGCTGACTGGATACGCGTGCACGCTTCTTTCAGGATGTCCGACGATGTTGCGTAGGAAATCCGGAAACCTGGCGAAAGACCAAAGGCCCCGCCATGGACTGCAGCAACGCGATAATCATCGAGGAAATAATCGATGAGATCTGCATCGGTTTCGATCTTCTTACCCTTGGGTGTCGTCTTGCCCATCACACCCGTTGCATCGGGGTACACATAAAACGCGCCCTCTGGTGTGGGGCAGCTAAGCCCCGGAGCATCGTTCAACATGGCGACAACAAGGTCGCGGCGTTCCCGGAAAGCTACATTGCGTTCACGCAAGAAATCTTGCGGGCCGTTAAGCGCGGCAAGCACAGCATATTGTGAGATCGAACAAGGGTTGCTTGTGGATTGTGATTGCAAATCTGCCATCGCCTTAATCAGCCATGCAGGGCCGCCGGCATAAC
>JBKBTH010000110.1:0-6296 GCA_046290915.1 Sphingorhabdus sp. | reverse complement strand
CCCATTCGCGCTGATCTTTTGGGCAATATGTGGGCACAGGAATGGGGCAACATCTATGATGTCGTTGCACCTCCGGGTGCTGGCGATATTGGCTATGATATTGGCGAGTTGCTGGTTGCGAAGGGCTATAAGCAAACCGAGGTAGCGGATTTTAGTGCCAATCGCGGCAAGGCGGAAAAGGATATGGTCAAGGTCGGCGAAGGCTTCTTCTCGTCGCTTGGCTTTGAACCGCTACCAAAGACATTCTGGGATCGCGCGCAGTTTATCAAGCCAGCCGACCGCGAAGTTGTTTGCCATGCCTCCGCGTGGGATGTCGACAATGTCGACGATCTGCGCATCAAGATGTGCATCAAGGTCAACACCGATGACTTCGTGACGATCCATCACGAGCTTGGGCATAATTATTACCAGCGTGCTTATAACAAGCAGTCATACCTGTATTTAAGTGGTGCGAATGATGGTTTCCATGAAGCGATCGGCGACGCCATCGCTTTGTCCATCACACCAAATTATCTAGTGCAAATCGGTCTCTTGGATGCTTCCAAGGTGCCCGGCGCGGACAAGGACAATGGATTATTGCTGCGCCAAGCCATGGATAAAGTCGCCTTCCTGCCATTTGGTTTGTTGATCGACAAATGGCGCTGGGGTGTCTTCAATGGCTCCATCACGCCGGCCAATTATAACAAGGGTTGGACCGATTTGCGGCTTCAGTATCAGGGCATTGTTCCACCAGTTGAGCGGCCAGCAGATCGGTTTGACGCAGGCGCGAAATATCATATTCCCGGAAACACGCCCTATACCCGCTACTTCCTTGCACGCATTTTGCAGTTCCAATTCTACAAGGCTGCTTGCGATGTTTCGGGCTGGAAAGGTCCGCTCCATCGCTGCTCATTCTATGGGAATAAGGACGTTGGTACGCGGTTGAACGCAATGCTTGAAATGGGTGCTTCAAAGCCTTGGCCAGATGCGTTGCAGGCGTTCACAGGAACACGCGAAATGTCGGGCAAGCCAATGCTCGAGTATTTCGCCCCGCTTATGAAATGGCTGAAGGCCCAGAACAAGGGCACCACAAAGGGTTGGTAACCGAAATAGCCCCGCCGTCACAGGCGGGGCCGATTTCCTTAAACGTTATGCTGCGGTTTTAGGTGGCGTTTTCGCTAGTGCCGCACTTTTGGGAGCTGGCTTTGCGGCTGCCGCTGGTTTCGGCGCCGTTGCAGGTTTCGGTTTCGCAGCGGTTTTAGGCGCAGGCTTCTTCACCGCCGGCTTTTTCGTAACCGGCTTTGTAGTGACTGGCTTTTTTGCTGGTGCCTTTGTCCCGCCGGTTTTGCGGTCGTAAACCTTTTTGCCCGCGACGGCTGCGGCAGCGGTTGCGATGACAGCACCAGCAACGGCAGCAGTCTTTCCGGGGTTTTCCTTAATCACCGAACCTGCGGTGGCAGCTGCGCTTGAAGCCTGATCGACTGCAGATTTCGCTGTCGTCGAAGCGGACTGTGCCACTGAACGCGCGCTGCCGGTCAGGCCGTCTGCGAATTCGCGCAACTTATTCAAAACTTTGTCGAGCGATCCTGTTTCTTCGGGTTTCTTCGGCATGGGCCGTTCCTCCTTGGTTATACTTCAGGGATAATCACTTGGTTCAATTTTCGTTCCTGCGCCCTCACCTGAACGGCGGTTCGTTAAAGGCGCGAAGTTTACGACTGTGCAAGCTGTTGCCAGCCTCGCGAAGCAGTTCGCATGTCTGAATTCCGATTTGCAAATGCGCGGCGATGGCTTCTTCATAGAAACGGTTGGCTTGCCCGGGCAGCTTGATTTCGCCATGCAGCGGTTTGTCCGATACACACAGCAATGTGCCATAAGGCACGCGGAAGCGATATCCTTGGGCAGCAATAGTCGCTGACTCCATGTCGATAGCAATCGCACGGCTTTGTGAAAATCTGAGTGCAGATGCCGAATAGCGCAGTTCCCAGTTGCGGTCGTCGGTTGTAACAACCGTCCCCGTGCGCATGCGCCGTTTCAGATTTGCGCCGCTTGTGCCGGAGACATGTTCAGCCGCGCTCGCCAGCGCCTGCTGCACCTCAGCGATGGGCGGAATAGGAATTTCGGGCGGCAGTACTTCATCCAGAATATGGTCATCGCGCAGATAGGCATGCGCGAGGACATAATCGCCAATCCGCTGCGTTTCACGAAGGCCGCCGCAGTGGCCAATCATCAGCCATGCTTCCGGGCGCAGCACCGCCAAATGGTCACAGATTGTCTTGGCGTTCGAAGGCCCGACGCCGATATTTACAAGCGTGATCCCTGACCCGTCCGGCGCGATGAGGTGGTAGGCCGGCATCTGGTGCCGCCGCCATGTGCTGTCCGCAACAAGCTGGGCTGCATTGTCGGTAGGCTTGTCGACATACAAGCCACCAGCGCCCGACAGCGCGGTATAGCGGCCATTGCCGACTTGCGTGCAAGCCCAGCTGACGAATTCGTCTACGTATCGGTGGTAGTTCGTAAACAGGATATAATGCTGAACATGCTCGGCAGGAGCGCCGGTATAATGCCGGAGGCGCGCGAGCGAAAAATCGGTGCGAAGACCGTCAAACAAAGCGAGCGGTCCGCTGGCATTGCCCTTTACCCGAAGCAATCCGTCGGCAATCTCGTCGCCGATATCCGCAAGTTCCGTGGTTGGGAAATGGCGTGCCAGCTCGCTTGGGCTGACGGTACCTAACTCCAGATCCGCTGAGCCATCCAGAACATACGGAAAAGGGATTTCTTGCTTGCTGCGGCCTACAGAAATCTCGAGCTCATATTGCTCTGTAAGCAGATCGAGCTGTTCGCCGATATATTCTGCAAACAGAGCTGGCTTAGTGAATGTGGTGCGGAATGTTCCAACTTTTTCAAGCTTGCCAAAAGCAAGGTTCGACTGCGTTTCGCGCTGCTTGCCCGCATAGGTTATAACCAGTTCGGGGTAACAGAAATCATTGCTTGCCCGTTGATCGGCCGACGGCGGCGTTCGGTCTTTCAAGTAATGCGCAAGTGCGGTTTGCAGGCGTTTGACCGAAGCTTCGTATTCGGTAACGAGTTGTTCAATGATGTTTTGAGCTTGTTGACTAGGCATAAATACGCATCACCTGATTTTGGAATTTTCGCAACAAAAAAGGGAGGGTTACCCCTCCCTTAAGACGCCTCAAAGGGCATAGTTGCTTAATATTAAAGCTGACCGAGCATATATTCCGCTGAGCTGACATTGAAGTCGCCAGGGGCTTCGACATTCACCTGTTCAACGACACCGTCATTGACGACAAGCGAGAAACGCTGACCGCGCTTGCCCATGCCAAACGCTGTTCCGTCCATTTCGAGGCCAAGAGCAGCCGCGAAATCGCCATTGCCATCTGCCAGCATCGTGATCGCATCGGATCCGCCAGATTTGTTCCACGCACCAAGAACGAAAGCGTCGTTTACGGCTGTGCATGCGATTTCGTCGATACCCTTGGCTGCCAACTCATCGGACTTTTCAACAAAGCCGGGAAGGTGACGCGCAGAGCAGGTAGGCGTGAATGCACCTGGTACCGAAAACAGCGCCACGCGACGGCCAGCGAAATATTCGGATGACTGAACGGGCTGCGGGCCATCAGCAGTGGCTTTTACCAGTTTAACGTCAGGGATTTTGTCACCAACAGTGATGCTCATATTTGGAATCCTTTTTATGTGGGGTTCATCGCATACTCCGGGACAGGCACTGGCAAGTCAAGTGGCGGTTCCGGTCTACCCTACATTCAAGATTAAAAATTTGCCGATCAGCGCAGGCGATCTAGGGCGTAAAACCAGCAGTTAAGATGGTAAATTTTCCTTTACTCTGCTTGTTGAAAATTCGGTAAACAGCATCGTCAATATTCACCCTGTTGAACATATAAACGGGGTTGGGGAAATGACGAATTTTTTACGGAAGGCGGCGCTTGCGGTAGTTTTATCCGCTGTCTCGGTACAGCCAGCGCAAGCATGCTGGACAAACGCAGCGCAAGAGGCAGCTAAGATAAAGCATTTGAATACTATGTTGATGGTCACGGCGCTGCGCTGCCGCAACACCGCCGACAACTTTCTTCTGCATTACAACCGATTTGTTGTGAAGCATAACAGCCTTATTGGTTCACAAAATGCAGAGTTGAGGAAGCATCTATCGGCAACTTACGGTGCACGCGGCGCTGAAGATGCGTTGGACCGGATGTCGATTGGCTACGCAAACAGTTATGGCAATGGCCATCGCGCGATGGATTGTCAGCAGTTAAGAGATCTGGCCGCGAAGCTGTCCTCAGAGCCGCACGGCGTCGTAACGATGGCTGCTGTTGCTGATGTCACCGTTGTGGGTCAGTCATGGAGCGGCGCCACCTGTCCAGCGCGAATGGCAACGCGGCCCTAGCCGACCGCTAAAACATATAAAGCAATCTTTATATTTGATTTCGTTGAAAGCTACAGCTAAGGGCGGTGTCATCAAAAACCTCCCGGAGACCAAGCCTGTGGCTTTCAACGATTATGTCATTGCCGATATCAACGAGGCCGATTTTGGCCGCAAAGAAATAAACATTGCCGAGACCGAAATGCCCGGTCTTATGGCGCTGCGCGAAGAATTCGGCGCATCGCAGCCATTGAAGGGCGCGCGGATCGTCGGTTCGCTGCACATGACCATTCAGACTGCCGTTCTGATCGAGACGCTCACAGCGCTTGGTGCAGACGTCCGTTGGGCCACCTGCAACATCTTCTCGACACAGGATCACGCCGCAGCGGCCATTGCCGCGCGCGACATTCCCGTATTTGCGATTAAGGGTGAAAGCCTTGCCGATTATTGGGATTATGTTGGTCGCATCTTCGATTGGGGTGACGACATCACGGCGAACATCATCCTTGATGACGGTGGCGACGCAACGATGTTTGCACTTTGGGGTGCAAAGCTTGAGCGTGGCGAAACCTTTGGTGAGCCTGAGAATGAAGAAGAAGTTGAATTCCAGCGCGCGCTGAAGGCATTTGTCGCCAAGAAGCCTGGTTATTTGACCGAAACCGTCAAGAACCTGAAGGGTGTTTCGGAAGAAACCACCACTGGTGTGCACCGTCTGTATGAAATCGCTAAGAAGGGCGAGCTGCCTTTCCCCGCAATCAACGTAAACGACAGCGTCACCAAGTCGAAGTTCGACAACCTCTATGGTTGCAAGGAATCGCTGGTAGATGCGATCCGCCGTGCAACCGACGTTATGTTGGCCGGTAAGGTCGCATGTGTTGCTGGTTTTGGTGATGTCGGCAAGGGTTCAGCCCAGTCGCTTCGCAATGGCGGCGCACGCGTCATGGTCACTGAAGTTGACCCAATCTGCGCGCTGCAAGCCGCGATGGAAGGTTTTGAAGTCGTTACGATGGAAGAAGCCGTTCAACGCGCTGATATTTTCTGCACCGCAACGGGCAACGCCGACGTTATTACTGCTGAGCATATGATGAACATGAAGCCCATGAGCATCGTGTGCAACATTGGTCACTTCGACAGCGAAATCCAGATCGCGGCATTATCTAACTATAATTGGACTGAAGTTAAGCCAGGGACTGACCTGGTTCAATTTCCAGACGGCAAGCAGATCATCGTTCTTGCAAAGGGCCGCTTGGTTAACCTTGGTTGTGCAACCGGACATCCGAGCTTTGTGATGTCGGCAAGCTTCACCAACCAGGTGCTCGCGCAAATCGAGCTTTGGACAAACGGTGAAAACTACAAGAACCAAGTCTATGTCTTGCCAAAGCATCTCGATGAGAAAGTCGCGACGCTTCACCTTGAAAAGCTTGGCGTTAAGTTGACCAAGCTGACGGACAAGCAAGCTGGTTACATCGGCGTGTCGACTGAAGGACCGTTCAAACCGGACCATTATCGCTATTAATTCGACGTCTTTCGAGACTTAACAAAAAGCCCGCTGCGGAAACGTGGCGGGCTTTTTTCGTTGCGTGTCGCAAGCATTTGGGCATTAGCTTGTTCTGGGTAAATTAAAGGGCTCTATGACGATGACAGGCAGTGGCCTGCCAATTGCACTGATCGGGTTTTTAATGGCGTTGTGGCTCGTTGGGGCTACAGTCGCTATCTGGATCGGGCTGTCCTTGCGGAATGAGTCGCGCAAAATGTTGCGTCAAACTTCCCGCCTCGCGAGACTGCTCGAAACAGCTCCTGCATTTCCGGTTGTCGTAAAGGGCGACGGGCGGATTGAGGCGCCTGACCGTTTCTCACGATTACTTGGACTTTCGGCGCCAGCCGCTGCGCTTTCAGACTTGGGCGGTCATGATGATGCAGG
>JBKBTH010000109.1:0-6336 GCA_046290915.1 Sphingorhabdus sp. | reverse complement strand
CAATGATGGCAGTCGGCGGGGTGTTGAGGTCCAGCAGTAAATTGGCGGCCTTCACGCCGCTTTCATAACTGAAGTCACCTCGGGCACATAATCCCTCGTTGCCCAAACCAGCGTCAGCCATCGCCTCGCGCCACCCATCGATGCGCCAGTTGGAAAGGTTATATTCCTCTGAACCTGCGATAAAGCCGATATGGCGATGGCCAAGGGCGATAAGATGTTCCGTCGCGCGCCGCGCTGAGCCCTTGTCATCCATTGTCATCGCAATACCTGGGCCCGGCGTTATCGATCCGATGCGTGCAAACGGAATTTTGTGCTTGGCCAAGAACCCCGTAATCAATGGATTTTCGGAATGTGGCGGAGTGAGGATAACGCCATCTGGTTGAAGCGATGCGATCGCCGCACCCAATTCCCGCTCGACATGGTCATTATGGGTATCGACGAGTTCGAATATCATGCGATACCCATGTTCCGCGCATTTCAGCATGCCGCCCAGCAACATCTGGTCGACCCAGTCTGTCCCCTGACGTGTTTGCCAATCAGCAATGGTGCGTTCGCGGTCATTGATCGCGAGGATCAGGTAGGACCGTGATCCGCTCATTCGCTGCGCTGCGATCGACGGCACATAGCCTAGCCTGTCGATGGATGCCTGCACCCGTTCCTGCATGGCAGGACGAACATTGGGTTCATTGTTGATGACGCGGCTTACCGTTTGCAGGGACACCCCTGCATCGGCTGCGACATGCTTGATCGTGACGGCTTGGCGGCGTCTCGCCATAAATTACTTACTCTCTTTGCCATCCTGCATGCAGGCCAGACCCTTTTCCTTGTCGCTGCTGCATTGGTAAATGCGGATCCAGTCGATCAAAAACGCTGCCGGTGTTATGTTGGCTGCAACGCCCTTATCGTTATTCTTCTCCGACAGCCCGCCCCCAATTGCAAGATTGGCCATGATGTAGAAGGGCTGGTCAAACGGCGCAACGGGATTTGATTTGGCGAGCGGAGAAGCCGTTTCCCAGTCAGCACTGGTACGCTCCCAATATTTTCGGCCATCAAGGTAGAAACGCATCACGCCTTCGCCCCATTCGAGCGTCCAGACATGGAATTCGTCTGAAGGCAGGGCGTTTGACGGCAAAGCGACGCGCGTATCGTGCAGTTTGTTTTTCGGTGCGTAATCGCCAAAATGAATGGCGCTAATCATGCGGTTTTCACCGACATCGCCTTGGCATGTTTGGCATGTCGCGCCAAGATTAACGCCTTCCAAAATGTCAATTTCGCCCGACAGTGGCCATCCGCCGTAAACGTTGTCGGCAGGCATCATCCAGACCGCAGGCCATGTTCCTTGGCCTTTTGGTGGCTTAGCGCGAAACTCAATTTTTCCGTATTTCCAGCTGGATATGCCCAGCGTCCGGATCTTGCCTGAGGTATATTCCTGGGTCTTTTTGAGATTGGGGGTGTCGGCAATCTCTGGTGGGCGATCTGGCCCGGTAAACTGTTCCTTGTGTGCAATAAGGTGCAGCACGCCATCTGCGACGCGGATATTTTCTGCTCTGTCGGTGTAGCATTGGCGCTCTTGATTACCGCCGCCCCAGCATGACTCCTCCGGCTTCCATTTGTTACGGTCCAATGCTGTGCCTTCAAATTCGTCCGCCCACACAAGGTTCCAAGCAGGCTTGGCTGGCGCAGTGGTGGCGGTCGCTGACGTGCAAGCTGTCAATCCGGTAAGAGCGGTGAGTAGAACAATTTTGGACTGCATTGGAATTCTCCTCAGGCGAATTTAAAGAAAACGGGCCCAAGTCATATGACTAAGGCCCGTTCTTTTTGCGACACCGATTACGGGCTGTTAAAATTCAAACCGTGCCAGGAAGGTAAACCGCCGGTCGTTCCGGAACGCAGAGCGGGTTGCCCGTGTCCCGTTAAAGTCGATAACCTGCGATGTTTGCGTAACTTCATCGAGCAAGTTCACGCCCTGCACGCCTAGTTTCAATTGCTTGGTTACAGAGACAAAAATCGACGCATCAAGTTGCCCCGTCGCTTCGCCATAAATTGGCGAGAATGGGAAGATGACATCGCGTGGAGTCTGCAAGAAGTCCGACCGCCAGTTATACGCTGCACGGGCAGAAATTGGTCCCTTTTCGTAGAATGCAACCGCATTGATAGTGTGTTTCGAGACGCCTGCGAGCGGCAAGCCGCCAACAAACGGGCTTTGCTCTGCACCCAGATTGGAGTTGTTGAAATCGCCAGCGTCTACATAAGTGTAGGTGAGCTGCGATCCCAATCCGCTGAGGAGGCTTGGCAGGAAGTCATAGGTTTGCTGGTAAGCGACTTCGACGCCCTTCAGCTTGCCACCATCGCTGTTGACTGGACCGTTGACCAATACACTGGTTGTTGCACCACTTGGGCTGGTGAAGCTACGCTCAACTGCACCGCCGTTAACGATGCCCTTAATGTCTTTGTAGAAACCAGAGACGGAAAGCGAACCAACTCGGTCAAAATACCATTCGAATGAAAGGTCATAATTCCAAGATTCGGTTGGCCGCAACAGGCGGTTACCCGTGAAAATCTGGAACAGCGGACCCGATTCAAGCGTGCCTGCAGCGCGCAGGTTGGTTGTGTTGTCCGATATTCCGCCGCCTGTCGCAAATGACGACAAATCAGGCCGCGAAATGCTCTTTGATACAGCTCCACGGACCAGCATGCCATTGCCGAAATCTACCCTGGCGTTGAAGCTTGGCAACCAATGATCAAACTTGATGTTCGAGCTGTCGTCAATGACTTCGCCTGTGAAGATTGATGCAAATTGGGCAAGGCGGGCAGTTGAGAGGCTGCAATAGCCAGGCAAAACCTGTCCTGGTTGGGTTGATCCGCAAGATGCCTGAAGCTCCGCTACGCTAACGCGTCCGTCGCCATTGCCACCCGGAGGTGTGTCGAAGAACTGACCGGTTGGGAAACCAATCGAGCCACCGCTGCGGACGGTTGTTTCGACATAACGTATGCCGATGTTGCCGCTAAGCGAGACATCGCCGCCCAAGTCGGCGCCAAAGTCAGCGCGTGCATATGCGCTGAATGTGCTTTCTTCGACATCCGAGATTTCACCAGCGGTCCAAGGGCCACCGGGCAAGGCATTGTTGCGTGCCGAAATCGGGAACCAGGCATTTGGTGTCAGCGTGTAAGCAGTAATTGCTGACGCTTGCTGCTGGATCGCGCCGCTGAGATAATCAGCGACCAGATTGTCACCGCCAAAGAAGAAGGCCGAGCCATCGCCGAATGGTACAGGCGCATTGCCGCGCTGGAAGTTGTCACCAAACGGGTTGCGGATTTCCGTCGAACCCGGGAAATCCTTGGCATATGCGCCGCCGCAACCAAATGCTTGGAAGTCGCCGCAGTTCCAGTTGCCGCCGCGTCCAGTCCATGGTGCACCCAAATTGCCCCAGTTGGAGAAATTGGCGCTTCGGGTTACGCGGTTGCGGTCACCCCACCGTGCACCAAAGCGGGCTTTTTTGAAGAAGCCATCTTCGCTGACATCATATTCACCGTCGAAGCGCATGCTGGTCAGATCGCCCTCGTTCTTCACCTGATTGTCGATGAGGAACCAGTAAAAGGTGCGTGCCGGATCGTTGAAATAGCTTGCAGGAGAATTGGCAGAGCCGGGTTCGAGGAATTGAACCAGCGGCGTGCTGCCCGTATTGTCGATGAACACGTCGGTATATGTCTGCATGGCCGAGATGAAACCATCTTCCGTGCGGTCCGACTTGATATGCTGGGCTTCGAAATTGAAACGTAAGCGATCCGTCGGGGTCAGCTTAATCTGGACCGACATATCTTCTGTTTTCGCGGCGTCTTCACGTTGGAAACGCAGAAGCTCGGTTGGAATACCGCGACCGCCATTGAACGGCTGCAATTGAGTAAGCGTACCAGTGGCAAACTGATTGCCGTTAAAGGTTGGCGTTGTGCCGGGCGCGATGACGGGGAACAATGCATCATCATTCACGAGCGCGAGCGCCGCGAATTCATTCAGCGTCGCTTGCGTTTCTGCGCGCAGATACTCGACGGTGACTTGTGCGCGGCCGTCGTTGCTTTCCCACTGACCGACTGCCGAGTAAGCATTGCGATCACGTGTAAGATCGGTGGTGCGCACACCTGCGCCCTTAGGTACAAACAGCGCGCCTGCTGGCGGGAAGTTCGCAGGGGTCAATGGCGTCCCACCGCCAAAGCCGCCCGATCCAACTGGCCGAACGCGGATACAGGGTGCGTTGAGCGCTGGTGCGCGATAGCAAGGATCGGTGATCTGCGACGCGTCCGTGCGCGTTACCAGTTCAGACTGGGCATAAGCCAATTGCAGGCCGAACGTGCCGATACCTGTCTCGAACGTGTTCGAAGCAAGGACCGAAAAGCCGGGCGACCATTCTTTGGCCAAGTCGCCGTAGTTTCCTTCAACGGTACCTGCGACATGGAAACCACGCTTATCGAGCGGCTTACGCGTTACAAGGTTGACGGTACCCGAAATGCCACCATCGATCATGTCGGCGGTGTTGTTCTTGAAAACCTCAACGCGGCCAAGAAGTTCAGGCGATACGTCGTTGAAAGAAAGCTCACGTCCGCCATTTGCCGAGAAAATATCGCGGCCATTCAGTTCGGAGCGTACAAACGGCAATCCGCGAATGATAACACCTGAACCTTCAACCGAAAAACGGTCAGGGTCATTGCGCTGTTCGAAGCGCGAGATGTTGACGCCAGGTACGCGCTGCAGTGCCTCTGCGACTGAACGGTCAGCCAAAGCACCAATGTCTTCAGCGGTGATGACATCGACAAAAGTGTCGGCGTCGCGCTTGATATTTTGTGCGCTTTCGAGAGATTTTTTGAAGCCGGTAACGATAATTGCGTCTTCCGCCTCAGCGGTTTCGACGGCGTCGCCCGATTGATCAGCGCTCTGCGCGAAAGCCGGCTGCGCTGCACATAGTGCAATACTGGAAGCGGTCGTCAATACAGCAAGGCGCTGCGATCGCGATGCTCCGAATAAAGATTTGCGTGCCAAATGATCCTCCCTGAAGTTGATTTCGAGGATATGAATTTCCCCTTTATCCTAACACATATCCACAATTGAGAGCGTTCACAAGAGACAAAATGAACGTTCACAATTTGCAGATCGAGTCTATATGGCTATGAAGGAAGTTTAAGGGAGAGGACCGATGGCAATCGAGCATATCATCATCGTGGGCGGGGGAACGGCGGGCTGGATGGCCGCTGCTGCGCTGTCCCGCATTCGTGCCGGTCGACCGGTCGCGATTACCCTCATCGAATCGGAAGAGATCGGAACTGTAGGGGTCGGCGAAGCAACAATACCTCCGTTCCTCGACTTTAACCGTCTGCTCGAAATTGATGAACGTGAAATGCTCTCCATGGTTCAGGGCAGTTTCAAGCTTGGCATCCAGTTCGTCAATTGGGGCAAGATTGGCGACAGCTATATCCATCCGTTCGGAAACTACGGTTATCAGGTCGACGGGATTTCATTTCACCACGTCTGGCACAAATATCAGCAAGCCGGCGACAAGCGTCCTATTCAGGTTTTCAACGTGGAAACAATGGCGGCCCACTTTGGCCGCTTTGCCCGTACGGAGGATTATCAGCGCGAGGATCTTCCGCCGGTCAATTACGCGTACCATATCGATGCCGGCCGTTATGCGAAGTTCTTGCGCAATTATGCAGAGACCAGAGGCGTGGTGCGGCGTGAAGGCAAAATCAACGATGTCACGCTGGACAATGAAAGCGGTTTTGTATCTTCCTTAACGATGGAAAACGGCGATGTGTTGAAGGGCGATCTGTTCATTGATTGCTCCGGCTTCCGTGGCCTGCTCATCGAACAAGCGCTTAAGACTGGATATGATGACTGGTCTAATTATCTACCGTGCAACCGGGCGGTGGCGTTGCCATGCTTGCGCGAAGATGGCAGCGGGCCTTTACCATATACGCGTGCAACTGCGCATTCAGCGGGCTGGCAATGGCAGGTCCCGCTGCAACATCGCAATGGCAACGGTCATGTTTATTGCAACGAATATATGTCCGATGATGAAGCGCATGCGATCCTCGTCAACAATATCGCCGGCAAACCCGGGGCGGAACCAAACTTCCTTCGCTTCGTCACCGGTAGACGCAAGAAGTTCTGGAACAAGAATGTCGTCGCCCTCGGACTGGCATCAGGTTTCATGGAGCCGTTGGAATCAACCTCGCTTCACCTTGTGAACACGGGTATTAACAAGCTGATTGCGTTGATTTCGCTTGATGGTGTGACGCAAGCGCAGGAGGATGCGTTCAATCGGCTAACCGGCAAGGAATATGCGC
>JBKBTH010000010.1:0-16852 GCA_046290915.1 Sphingorhabdus sp. | reverse complement strand
GCCTGTATTTATCCAGCCTGTTTGGATTTTTGGGGCCGCGGGGATTGCCAAAGCCTATGGCTGGGACGAACCCCTCCGTTCGCATCGAGCGAAGTCGAGATGCCTCTCGACCTTGCACGATGCCGATGGGTGTCTAGACTTCGCTCGACACGAACGGATTAAGACTGCGATGACTGAACCTGCCATCCTCTACAGTTTCCGCCGATGTCCCTATGCCATGCGTGCAAGGATGGCGATTGCAGTGAGCGGGGTTCAGGTCGAATTGCGCGAAGTGGTGCTTCGGGACAAGCCGCCCGAACTGGTTGCAGCTTCCGCTAAAGCAACGGTGCCGGTGTTGCTTTTGCCCGTTGGTGAGGTGATCGACGAGAGCCTCGACATCATGCGTTGGGCCTTAGGTCAGAACGACCCCGAAAACTGGCTTGCGCAATCTGACGATGCGCTAATTTCCGCTAATGACGGACCGTTCAAACACGCGCTTGATCGATATAAATATCCCCGTCGTTATGATCTGGCAGATGGCACTGAATATCGTGACGCTGCGCTCATGCATCTCGTTTCCCTGAATGAAAGGCTGTCAGCAGCTCCGTATCTTGGGGGTGACCGAAAAAGCATGATCGACGTCGCGATCTTCCCTTTCGTCCGTCAGTTCGCCGCAACAGACCAGACATGGTTTGATGCGCTACCCCTGCCCGCCCTTCAGGCATGGCTGGCCGGACTTGTTTCATCAGACCTGTTCAGGCAGATCATGACCCGCTACCCAAAATGGACAGCGGGCGACGCGCCAACCACCTTTCCCTGATCACTTCATCAGGACAAGTTCTTCAGACATGCTTGGATGCAAGGCGACAGTATCGTCGAAATCCTGCTTGGTAAGGCCAGCCTTCACGGCAATAGCTGCCGCTTGAAGTATCTCGCCACTGTCAGGACCGATGAGATGCAATCCAACCACACGCTCGTCTGCGCCAGCGACCACCATTTTATACAGCGCGCGTTCGTTTCGGTCCGCCAAGACATTCTTCATTGCGCGGAAATCGCTTTTGTAGATTTTGACGTCAGCGTGCGCCGCACGCGCCTCTGCTTCGGTCATGCCAACGCTTGCGATTGGCGGATTGCTGAACACCGCAGTGGGAATGCAGTCATAATTGACGGTCCGCGGGTTGTTACCAAAAACGCTGTCGGCAAAAGCATGGCCTTCGCGGATGGCAATCGGCGTTAACTGCACGCGATTGGTGACGTCGCCGACGGCATAAATGCTAGGCACATTGGTCCGACTGTCGTCGCTGACCTTTACTGATCCGTCCTTGCCGAGCTCAACGCCAACTTCCTCAAGACCAAGCTCCTTACTGTGCGGCGTCCGGCCAATGGCCCAAAGCAGCAGGTCGGTTTCGATGCTTTCGCCTTGATTGGTCTCGATCATCAAGCTGCCATCGTCCTGCTTGGTGATAGATTTGAAGCTGCAGTTGAAACGGATATCGATGCCTTTATGGCCGCTGATATCCACGAGGCGGTCGACAATCTCATCATCATAACCGCGTAAAATGCGGTCACCATGGGTCACAAGACTGACTTTAACGCCAAGCTCGTTGAAGATACCTGCGAACTCATTCGCGATGTAACCACCGCCTGCGATAACGGCCCGCTTTGGCAGCTCAGGCAGACTGAAGACTTCATTCGATGTGATGCCATGGCCTGCGCCGGGAATTTCCGGCACCGATGGCCAAGCGCCTGTGGCAATGAGGATGTACGCCGCTGAAATTTCTCGGCCGCTGGTCAGGCGCACGCTGTTCGGTCCCGTTACGACCGCCCGCTCGCGAAATACCTCGACCTTGTTGTTTCCAAGTGTCTGGCCGTAAAGGCCTTCAAGACGGTTCACCTCTGCTGCGACATTATTGCGCAAGACGTTCCAGTCGAAAGTCGCGCCCGCCGTGTTCCATCCGAAACGCTGCGCGTCGTGCAAATCCTCGGCGAAATGCGATCCGTACACGAGTAGTTTTTTCGGGACGCATCCCCGGATGACGCAGGTGCCGCCAACGCGATGTTCCTCAGCAATCGCTACACGCGCACCATGTGATGCCGCTATTCGCGATGCGCGAACGCCGCCTGAACCAGCGCCAATGACAAACAAATCATATTCAAATTCAGCCATGCGAGTTTTTCCTTATGTCATGGCCATATGGTTGTGCCGTAACGATTTTGCCAATGGCAATTTTTCATCTGACTTATCGAGCAAACACCTGTCGTCAGTTATTACCCAGCGCCGCCTCAATCAGTGCGGTGGTCGAAGGATCAAAGCCGGACGCCCCATTGTCGCTTATGCTTTTTGCGATTTGCTTGCCCAGCTCAACGCCAAATTGGTCAAACGGGTTAATGCCCAACATCACCGCATTCACAAAAGTCCGGTGTTCATAAAACGCAATCAGAGCGCCCAAAGCAGATGGCGTAACATCGTCCATCAATATGGTGGTCGACGGCCGGTCGCCAACATAGTTACGCGCCAGATCATCGGATTTCTGACCCGCCATCAATGCCGCGCCTTGCGCAAAACAGTTCACCAAAAGCGTCTCATGATGTGCCGTGTCAAAATCATGCCCGGGCGTTTTACTGGCAACGAACTCTACGGGAATCAGGTGCGTTCCTTGGTGCAACAACTGGAACACGGCATGTTGCGCGTCTGTGCCAACGCCGCCCCATGTGACAGGTGCACTGTTCCGCCCCAAAGGCACGCCCTCTGCCGTCACCGATTTGCCATTCGATTCCATTTCCAGTTGCTGCAGATAATCCGGCAGCAATCGCAGCCGTTCGTCATAGGCAAAAACCGCGCGGGTCTGGCACGCCTTGATCTGGGCATAATAAAGATCACAGAACGCCGCCATTGTTGGCGCATTTTCCATCAACGGCGCATTGCGGAAGTGCCGGTCCATTGCCGCGGCACCTTCAAGCAACTCTTCATAAACCGCCCAGCCAAGCCCGAGGGCAACAGGAAAACCAATCGAGCACCAGAGCGAATATCGTCCGCCAACGGATTCATTGAATGGCAATATGCGGCTTTCGTCGACGCCCCACTCAAGTGCTTTGTCCGGATAGGCAGTGAGCGCGACAAACTGCGCATATGGATCGGCCACGCCCCCGTCGCGCATCCATTCCATGGCGCTGGTTGCATTGAGCAAGGTCTCGGTCGTCGTGAATGTTTTGGATGCGACGGCGACAATCGTCTTATGCGGGTCCATGGCTTTCACAGCCTCAGTCAGCGCCGCGCCATCGATATTCGACACTACCTTCACGTCGTATCGCGCCCCATCGCGGCCCAACGCATCAACAAGCAATTTCGGCCCTAGCGCAGACCCGCCAATGCCAATATGCAAGATATGTTTAATGTCACCCATCGCGCCGGCGTCAATCGCTTCGACAAGGCCACGCATGCGCTCTTGAAGCGCGCGTGCATGGGCGACGGCCTGTGCGTCGCCATTGCCACGCTCTGCCGCATGCTCGGCAGCACGGCCTTCAGTTATGTTGATGGCTGCACCGGAAAACAACGCTGCCGTGGCTTCGTTGAGTTGCATTTCTTCTGCAAGTTTTGCGAAAAGGGACAGCGCGGCGTCATCCACATGGGTTTTCGATAAGTCAAAACGCAAGCCTGCTTGTTCTATTGTCATCTTGCTGACGCGGTCGGGGTCTGAGGCGAACAGTTCAAGAAGTGGTTTGCCTTGCTGATTTTCAAGCTCAGTCCAACTGTGATCCGTCATCATTTACCCCTTATAGAATGGCGCCAACGTCGCCTGTGAATCTCGACGCTGGCAAATAGCGCGTCAACGCGATAAAAGGCCAGCCAATCCGTCATAAGACGACATTAATTTGCGAGATTATGTGACCTCACCCACCGACATGACGGACGACGCGAAAGCGGCCGCACCTGCTCAACCACACGCAACAGCGACCACCTCTGAATGGCGCGAATATGGCAGCTTCCTTTTAAAGCTGGCCTTGTTCGTGTTCATCCTGCGCAGTTTTATCGTGTCGCCCTTCAACATCCCTTCGGAATCGATGCAACCCCGTTTGCTCATTGGCGATTATCTTTTGGTTGCAAAATGGCCTTACGGCTATTCAAAATATAGCCTGCCATTGTCCTTGCCCATCATTCCGGGACGGATATTCGCTAGCGAACCGAAACGCGGCGATGTCGTGGTGTTCAAAGCGCCCATGTCGAATGATACCGATTATATTAAACGCGTGATTGGGCTTCCCGGTGATGTCATCCAGATGCGTGACGGTGTGCTTGAGATTAATGGCGTCGCGGTCAAAAAAGAACGCATGGCCGACCTTGTCATTCCTGTGACCCAAAACATGCGCGATACTGCGGAATTGGACCGGAACCCCTTCCCGTGCTGGCGCCCCGATATGGAGGAGGCCAGCCCAGATGGTGGCACGCAATGCCGATATCCGCGTTTCCGCGAGACTTTGCCCGAGGGTAAAAGCTACGAAATTCTTGATCTCGCCAACGGCTTGGAAGGCGACAATACTGAAGCTTTTGTCGTCGGCCAAAAAGACCTGTTCCTGATGGGTGATAACCGCGACCGAAGCGCTGACAGCCGCTGGACCCCAATCGACAAGCCCGGCGCGATTGGTATCGTGCCGCAGGAAAATCTTGTCGGCCGCGCGCTGGTTTCAGTGTTTTCAACCGATGGGTCGTCGAATTGGCTGTTACCGTGGACATGGTTCACCGCGGCGCGCACTGACCGCATTGGACAGGGATTTTGACGAACTGTGAGAAAGATATTTGGCTTAAAGCATTAATGCCCAAGCCGCCTTCGGATTTGGGCCTATATCACCATGCACTAACGCATGGCAGCACCGGGCAACCTGATTATCAAAGACTTGAATTTCTGGGAGACAGAATCCTGGGCCTGGTCATCGCTGATATGCTTTACCACCGATATGCCGAGGAAGCTGAAGGTCGCTTGTCACATCGGTTAAATGCGCTGGTATCGGGCCTGACATGTGCAGATATCGCAAGGCAGTACGGCGTTCCGGACCATTTGCGCCTTGGAAAACAGGCGCGTGACGACGGCGCACAACAAAGCGACAATGTGCTTGGTGACGTCATGGAGGCACTGATTGGTGCGCTCTATCTGGACCATGGGATAGACGCCGCGCGAGCACTTATAGAACGCCTCTGGGGTCCGTTGATCGAAACTGCCAATGGCGCGCCCAAGCACCCCAAATCCGCGCTTCAGGAATGGTGTGCCGCACATGGCCGCAAGGTTCCCGAGTATAGTATAACGAAAAAAGAAGGCCCTCCCCACGCTATGACATTTGAAATTACCGTCACCGTAAAGGGTTTCGACCCTGTAACTGCGACAGCACACAGCAAACAGGCAGCTGAAACCGCCGCTGCCCTCGCATTTCTGGATGTCCACGCATGACCAAAAAATGCGGACATGTTGCCATCATCGGCGCACCAAATGCCGGCAAATCAACGCTGGTCAATGCTTTGGTCGGCCAAAAGGTCGCTATCGTAAGCCCAAAAGCACAGACAACCCGAACGCGCATGCTTGGTGTCGCGCTTGCCGGCGAAACACAAATCATTTTGGTCGATACGCCAGGCATCTTTGCGGCCCAACGTCGCTTTGACCGGGCCATGGTGGCTGCAGCATGGGATGGTGCAGGCGACGCTGACATGATTGCGTTGATCGTCGACGGCCGCGCAGGTGCTGGACCGAAGGTCGAGAAGATCTTGGAGGGGCTCAAGGACCGTCCGGAACGTAAATGGTTGGTACTCAACAAGGTGGATATCGCCGCCAAGGAAAAGCTGCTGTCACTAACGACCAAATTGACCGAAAAATGTGCGTTCGAGCAAATTTATTATATCAGCGCTGCGACTGGCGATGGCCTTGATGAATTCAAACAGGCGCTTGCAGATGCCATGCCTGAGGGTGAATGGCATTTCCCCGAAGACCAAGTTTCGGACGCCACAGACCGCCTCATCGCGTCCGAAATAACGCGTGAACAGCTGTATTTGCAACTCCACGAAGAGCTGCCTTATGCCAGCGCCGTTGAGACCGAGAAATATAGCGAACGCGAAGATGGGTCGTTGGAAATCCACCAGCAGATCCTTGTCGCGAGACCAACACAACGCGCGATCGTGCTTGGCAAGGGCGGTGCGCGAATCAAGGCAATTGGCGAAGCCGCCCGCACCGAATTGGCAAAACTGATGGGCGTTAAGGTCCACCTATATTTGCATGTGAAGGTCTATGCAAAATGGGACGAGGATCGCACTTTGTACCGCGACATCGGACTCGAGTGGGTGGAGTGAAGGCAAGCAGATAAGCCTGAGCAATGTCATCCCCGCGTCAGCAGGGATGACATAATGCTCTACGGATTACTTCGCCGCTTTTGCCTTCGGCTTGGCTGCGGCCTTTTTCTTCGGCGCAGCCTTCTTTTTCGGCGCTGCTTTCTTCTTCGTTTTTGACGGCATTGCGGCGCGCGCGTCAATCAATTGCGCGGCTTCGTCCAACGTCAACTCATCGGGTGAAATCGATTTGGGCAATGTCGCGTTCGTCGTGCCATCCGTAACATAGGGGCCAAAGCGACCTTCCATCAGCTTTATTTCAGCCTCTGTCCGTGGATGCTTTCCAAGCTCCTTGAGCGGCGCCCGTGCTGCACCACGACCACGACCGGGATTGGCCGCAGCCTCTGCAAGCTTTGCTACCGCGCTGTTCATACCCGTTTCGAATACTTCGGCTGTCGACTGCAGCCGCGCATATTTGCCATTATGCGCCAAATAGGGGCCATAACGCCCAATGCTTGCGGTGATTGGCTCGCCGCTTTCGGGGTGGGTTCCAACCGTGCGCGGCAGTGACAGCAGCTTTACCGCCCACTCAAGGCCGATGTCTTCTGCCGGAATGTCTTTCGGTATTGATGCGCGTTTGGCGTCTTTGCCTTCACCCATTTCGAAATATGGGCCAAAACGACCAGACTTGCGACTGACCTCCAACTGTGTTTCGGGGTGCTGGCCAAGGACTTCAGGACCTGTGTCCTCGCCACTTTCGCCACCGGGCTGCGCAAATTTCCGTGTATATTTGCAGTCTGGGTAATTGGAGCAAGCCACGAAAGCTCCGAATTTCCCACCACGAAGTGCAAGCCTGCCCTGGCCGCATTTCGGGCAAAGACGCGGGTCAATGCCGTCCTCACGCTCTGGAAACAGATAAGGCGACAGGAATATATCGAGTTCAGCCGTTACCTCTGAGGGCTGCTGCTCCATAACTTCAGCTGTCTTTGGCTTGAAATCACGCCAAAATGATTCAAGGAATGCCTGCCAGTTTGCACGACCGCCGCTGATTTCGTCGAGCTGATCTTCAAGCCCTGCGGTATAATCATAAGCAACATAACGCTCAAAAAACCGTTCGAGAAATGCCGTGAGCAATCGACCCGATTCCTCTGCAAAAAAACGATTTTTCTCGACGCGGACATAAGCCCGGTCTTTCAGAACCTGAATGGTCGATGCATAAGTCGACGGTCGGCCAATCCCCAATTCTTCCAAACGCTTGACGAGGGTCGCTTCGGAAAAACGCGGTGGTGGCTGCGTGAAGTGTTGCGTTTTCTCGACAGCATGCTTCGCCGGCGCATCGCCGACGGACATCGCTGGCAAGATTGCACCATCTTCGCTTTCGCTGTCGTCGAGGCCTTCCTCATACACAGCCAAGAAACCGGGGAATTTCATAACCTGCCCCGTCGCGCGCAAGCCTGTCTGTCCGGTGCCATCGACCAAGTCGATTGTGGTCCGCTCCATGCGTGCTGAAGCCATTTGGCTCGCCATTGCGCGTTTGTAGATCAGGTCATACAGTCGGCCATGGTCACCAGAGCCGGCCTTGTCCTTGGAGAAATCGGTTGGACGGATGGCTTCGTGCGCTTCCTGCGCGTTTTTGGCCTTCGTTTGGTAGACGCGCGGTTTGTCAGGTAAATAGCCACTATCAAACCGGTCCGAGATCGTCTTGCGCGCTGCCGAAATCGCGCTGTGGTCCATTTGGACGCCATCGGTACGCATATAGGTGATTGCGCCATCCTCATACAGGCCCTGCGCAACCCGCATGGTGTGGCTGGCCGAAAAGCCAAGCTTACGCGCAGCTTCCTGTTGCAATGTCGAAGTCGTAAACGGCGGTTGCGGGTTACGGGTGACTGGTTTTGTTTCAACAGAATCGACGGTAAACTTTCCGGCTTCGACTGCCGAACGTGCTTGCTCCGCATCGGCCTCCGTTTTCAGATCCATCTTGTCGAGTTTTTTGCCAAGATATTGGGTCAAACGCGCGTCAAACTTCTGCCCCTTATGTTCCATCGCGGCCTTAACCGACCAATATTCCTGCGCGCGGAAGGCTTCGATCTCGCGCTCGCGCTCGACGATCAGGCGCAGCGCTACAGATTGAACGCGGCCTGCTGACTTTGCCCCAGGCAATTTCCGCCAAAGAACAGGCGAGAGCGTAAAGCCAACCAGATAGTCGAGCGCACGACGCGCCCGATAGGCATCAATCAGGTCGACATCGAGCGCGCGTGGCTGTTTCATCGCGTCGGTTACCGCTTGCTTGGTAATTGCGTTGAACGTTACACGGCCCACCTTGGCTGGTAACGCCTTTTTCTTGGCGAGTACTTCCTGCACATGCCAGCTAATTGCCTCACCTTCACGATCGGGGTCGGTCGCGAGGATCAAGCCATCAGCCTTTTTGGCCTCGTCAGTTATTGCCTTAAGCTGTTTGGCTTTGTCGGCGTAATTGTCCCACAGCATCTCAAAGCCGTTATCGGGGTCAACAGAGCCATCCTTGGGGGGCAAATCGCGGATATGTCCGTAGGACGCCAAGACTTTGAAACCGGGGCCCAAATATTTCTCGATTGTCTTGGCTTTTGCAGGTGATTCAACGATGACTAATTGCATGATAATATGAGCTTTTCTAAAATGTCTCGCGTACGCGTACAGGCTGATGAGGTTTAAGGGGTGTCGTCAAGACGAAAAATTCAGGCTGCCAAGCGCACTTTCCCGCCTGCCCCGCGTTCGAGTTTTCCGGCAAGTTCCATTTCGAGCAGAACCATCTGGACATTGGCCTGACTGCTGCCCGACTGGCGAACCAATTCATCGACCGAGACATAGGTCATGCCCATCAAGTCGATGACCGCCCTTCGCTCGTCATTTGTATCTTCCGCAATTGTCGCAGGGGCAGACGGAACATATCGCGCAGGCACAGCGCGCATCCGGTGATCGAACGGTTGGACCAGTTCAGCAATCTCATCAGCATTCTGGACAAGCGTTGCACCTTCACGGATCAGCTGGTTGCAGCCACGTGAACGTGGATCAAGCGGCGATCCAGGAATGGCCATAACCTCACGCCCAGCTTCCGCCGCGAGGCGCGCCGTGATGAGCGATCCGGATTTTGGCGCGGCCTCGACCACGACGGTCCCTGCAGAAATCCCGGCAATAATCCTGTTCCGGTATGGAAAGTGCCGCGCACGCGGCTCAGTACCAGGCGGTTGCTCTGCAATCAGTAAGCCGCGTTCTGATATTGCATCTTGCAGCGCCCTGTTTTCAGGCGGGTAAACAACGTCAATGCCACCCGCAATCACCGCAATTGTGCCACTTTCGATGGAACCTGCATGCGCGGCCGTATCAATTCCGCGCGCAAGACCGGACACAATCGGGAATTCCATTTGACCAAGATCATACGCGATTTGCCGCGCGAACTGGCATGCACCGGCAGACGCGTTGCGCGCGCCCACAAGAGATATCGCTACGCGATTGAGTAGCCCCAAATCGCCTTTCACGCACATAACGGGTGGGGCATTGTCCAGATGCGAGAGCAAAGATGGATATTCGGGATCGCCAAGGAAGATATGACGTCCGGCAAATTTCTGAATGAATTGCAATTCGCGTGCGATGCTTGCTTCATCGGCAAGTAAGGAGGGACTGCCCCCACCGCGCAGCACAAGGTCGGGCAAAGCCTCCAAAGCAGCTTTAGCGCTGCCAAATCGGCCAATTAATTGGCGATAACTGACAGGACCAATATTTGGCGATCTTATGAGCCGCAGCTGATCGAACTGTTCCTGGCTGCCCCCCATTACCGCAATCAGCTCTTGCTTTTGCCGATGCGCGGTTCGGTTCCGTCCATCAGGTTTTCGATATTCGTCCGGTGTTTCCAAAACACGATCAACGTGCATGCAACCAGCAGCGCCACCAAGTCATATCGGCCAAAGTATGCGGCAGCAATCGGAGCGCACAGAGCAGCCAACAAGCCGGCAAGTGACGAGATTCTGAAAATCAGAAGTGCGCCAATCCAGGCAATTGCATAAACCACACCACCTTGCCAAAACAGTCCAAACATGATGCCGGCATAGGTGGCCACGCCCTTGCCGCCTTTGAAACCCAGCCACACCGGATACAGATGACCGAAGAATGCACCTGCTGCTGCAAATGCGGCGCCGCCAGGCAGATATTGTGTGGCGATATAGACTGCGAAAAAACCTTTGAGCAGGTCAAGCAACAACGTCAGCGCAGCAAGACCCTTGCGTCCAGTCCGCAACACGTTGGTCGCGCCAATGTTGCCCGAGCCGATGTTCCGGATATCGCCACCGCCGGACGCTTTAGTAAGCAACAGCCCGAAAGGGATTGAACCAAACAGATAGCCAAGCAGAAGACCCGCAATCATGTTGAACCAAATATCATCCAATAGTCGAATCCTCTAAATATCTGTATTACGTAGCTGTTTTGTTCCACCTGCTCAAGGCCGCCGACTTGTCAGCCCGCGTACCGACGGTTATAAATTACGTATGAATGACGCGTCGGACGCCGCACCAATTCTTTTCTTCGACTCCGGCATCGGCGGCCTGTCGGTGCTTCGCGCTGTTCAAGCGGCGCTTCCAAATGCACCCATCGTCTTTGCAGCGGACTATGCAGGTTTGCCCTATGGCACAAAAACGGAAGCCGAAATTTCCGCCCGTGTTCCCGCCTTGCTTGGCCGCCTCGTCGAGCGTTACCGTCCGCGTCTCGTCACGATTGCTTGCAATACGGCTTGCACCATCGCTCTCGCTCATGTGCGTGCCGCGCTTGATGTGCCGGTGGTTGGCACTGTGCCCGCCATAAAGCCGGCTGCTGAAGCCAGCAAAACCGGTGTCATTGGCCTTTTGGGTACGGCTGCAACCGTGCGTCAGGGGTATGTTGACCGGCTACATGCGGATCATGCACCCAACATGATCTTGCTGCGCCACGCAGCCCCCGAGTTGGTAGACGCAGCTGAAGCGAAAATGCGTGGCGAGGCTGTCGACCCAACGGTTTATATCCGTGCAATGGGCGGACTAACGGAACTGGCGAATGGAGACCGGCTGGATGTTACCGTCCTTGGGTGCACCCATTTCCCGTTGGTCGAGGACGAGCTTCGTGCAGTGGCGCCTCATATGCAGTTCGTCGATGGCGCTGCGGGCATAGCGCGACGTATCACTTATCTAACCCGCGATCAGCGTTGGCCCGATGCGCATGCAGATGGAATTTTCGTTACCACGGGGCCACTGGATGCACTGGAAAGCCTGCGTCCTGCGCTTTCCGCCTTTGGTTTGACGCAGATCAAATCACTGTAATTGAAAATATCGCATAGAACCGTCCAGAATGACGCTTGTTGCAAGTCGTTCGCGCTGGATTTTTCCATTTCCCGCGATTATTGGGCGACGATATGCTGCAGCCGCAGCGAGAAACCGGGGTTAGTGTCCGTGAATTACGATGCTGTTTTCGAAAAGGCGATTGACCGGCTCCATGCCGAAGGCCGCTATCGTGTGTTTATCGATATCTTGCGGAACAAGGGTAATTATCCCAACGCGCGCTGCTTTGCCGGACACAACGGCCCCAAGGACATTACCGTCTGGTGCTCGAACGACTATCTTTGCATGGGTCAGCACCCCAAGGTTATCACCGCGATGGAGGATGCGCTTCATGATGTAGGCGCCGGTTCCGGCGGCACGCGCAACATCGGTGGCAACACACATTATCACGTCGAACTTGAGCACGAACTTGCCGATTTGCATGGCAAGGATGGCGCTTTGCTGTTCACGTCGGGCTATGTTTCCAACGACGCCACCTTGTCGACGTTGGCCAAGGTTCTGCCTGGCTGCATCATCTATTCTGATGAATTAAACCACGCCTCGATGATCGCAGGCATTCGCAACGCTGGTTGTGAAAAGCGCGTTTGGCGTCACAACGATTTGGCGCATTTGGAAGAACTGCTTGCCGCGGATGATCCCGAAGCGCCGAAGCTCATCGCTTTTGAAAGCGTGTATTCCATGGATGGCGACGTGGCGCCGATTGGTGCTGTTTGCGATCTGGCTGATAAATACAATGCGCTCACCTACTGCGACGAAGTTCATGCGGTCGGCATGTATGGCGCACGTGGCGGCGGTATTAGCGAACGTGACGAAGTCGCGGATCGCGTGACCATCATCGAGGGCACGCTGGGCAAGGCATTTGGTGTGATGGGCGGCTATATTGCTGCTGATCAGAAGATTATTGACGTCATTCGTTCGTATGCACCCGGATTTATTTTCACGACATCGCTGTCACCTGTTCTGGTCGCAGGCGTATTGGCGTCGGTTCGTCACCTCAAGGCGTCAAGTGAAGAGCGCGATGCGCAACACGCCCACGCCGCGATGTTGAAGACATTATTCGCTGACGCGGGATTGCCCGTGATGGCCAGCAATACCCACATCGTGCCATTGATGGTCGGTGATCCCGTAAAGGCCAAGAAAATCAGCGACATTCTGCTCGCGGAATATGGCGTCTACGTTCAACCGATCAACTATCCAACTGTGCCCCGTGGCACAGAGCGGTTGCGTTTCACGCCTGGTCCTCAGCACACTGAGGTGATGATGCGTGATTTGACGAGCGCTTTGGTGGAAATATGGGGCCGGATGGATATCCGCGTCGCTCAGGCTGCTTGAGCCAAAAGCTGCACGAAGGTCTCTCGGTCTACATTCCCGCCCGACAGCGTGATTGCGGTTACCGGTTTTAGGTTTATCTTTCCTGCAAGGACGGCCGCGAGTGCGACTGCGCCGCCGGGTTCGACGACAAGGTGAAGCCTCTCAAATACAAGACGCATCGCGGCGGCAACTTCGGCGGTGGTCACCGACACAGCTTGTGACACCCGGTTGCGTAAAACTTCGAAGTTTACGGGGTAAGTCTGCGGCGTTTGTAAAGCATCGCAATAGGTGGGGTACCTCAGGTCGTTTACAGGCAGAATCTCACCGGCCTCTAGTGAACGAATAATATCATCCCAACCTTCTGGTTCGACAATTGCGATTTCAGAATCGGGACAGGCGAGCGCAAGGCCCGAGGCAAGCCCGCCTCCGCCGCAGCATGAAACAATCAAATCTGGCCCTTTTATGCCGAAACCTTGCAGTTGCTCGGCAATCTCGATGCCCGCTGTGCCCTGCCCTTCGATAACCCATGGATCGCCAAAGGCATGAACAAGAGTGGCACCGCTTTGTGCAATCAGCCCCGCAGCGACTTCCTCGCGCGATTCCGTCGCGCGGTCGTATAACACCACATGCGCGCCAAGTGCCTTTGTCGCCTCTAGCTTCATACGCGGGGCATTGGACGGCATGACGATTGTTGCAGCCATGCCAAGCGTCTTTGCGGCCCAAGCGACGCCTTGTGCATGGTTGCCGCTCGATACACCAACGACACCGCGTGCGCGCTCGTCTTCGTCCAAATCCGACAGCCGATGCCAAGCGCCGCGAATCTTGAAGGCGCCAATTGGCTGAAGCATTTCGGCCTTGCACCAAATCGTTACGCCATCGACATCAAGCGGCAGCAAGGGCGTTTTTGGCAGAATAGCGGCTATCTTAGCCATCGCCCGCTGCACACCTTCGTGCTTTGGCGTCTTGTTGGCTACAGCCAATTCTTGTCCTGTCATAAAAGGCCCCTATATGCGTGCGCTTAACGAATCTCTGATAAGAGGAAATGGCATATGAGCAAGGTATTGGTAATTGGCGCAGGTGGCGTCGGATCGGTTGCGGTCCACAAAATGGCCATGAACCAGGATATCTTCAGCCATATTAGCCTCGCGAGCCGGACAAAGTCGAAATGCGATGCCATCGCTGTGTCCGTCAAGGAACGCACAGGGGTCGATATCGACACCTACGGCCTTGATGCCGATGATGTTGCTGCGACTACCGCACTGCTGAACCAGATCAAGCCAAGCCTCGTTGTGAACCTTGCACTTCCTTATCAAGACCTCAACATCATGGATGCGTGTCTCGCTGCGGGTGTGCATTATATGGACACGGCCAACTATGAGCCGCTTGACGTCGCCAAGTTCGAATATCATTGGCAGTGGGCCTATCAGGACCGATTCAAAGATGCCGGCCTGACCGCTTTGCTGGGTTCAGGCTTTGACCCCGGCGTGACGAGTGTATTCACGACCTATTTGAAAAAGCATCACTTCGACCGCATCGATACGCTCGATATTCTGGACTGCAATGGCGGCGATCATGGTCAGGCTTTTGCCACCAATTTCAATCCGGAAATTAACATCCGCGAAGTCACCGCTGTCGCGCGCCATTGGGAAAATGGCGACTGGGTTGAAACGCCTGCAATGTCCGTAAAGCAGAGCTTTGACTTTGAGGCTGTTGGTCCAAAAAACATGTATCTGATGTACCATGAGGAAATCGAAAGCCTCAAAACCCATCTGCCCGAAATAAAACGCATCCGTTTCTGGATGACCTTCGGCGACGCCTACATCACGCACCTCAACGTGCTTCAGGCTGTCGGCATGACGCGGATCGACCCCGTGATGTACGAAGGCAAGGAAATCGTTCCGCTTCAGTTCCTGAAAGCCGTTCTGCCAGAGCCAGCATCGCTTGGTCCAACGACCAAGGGAAAAACTAACATTGGTTGTATCGCCACTGGCCTTGGCAAGGATGGCAAAGAAAAAACCCTATACATTTACAACATCTGTGACCATGAAGATGCCTATGCCGAAACCGGCAATCAGGCGGTCAGCTATACCACGGGCGTGCCGGCAATGATCGGCGCAGCGATGTTGGTTACTGGCAACTGGTCTGGTGCCGGCGTGTGGAATATCGAGCAGTTCGATCCCGATCCCTTCATGGACATGCTAAATGCCCATGGCCTTCCGTGGCAGGTGAAGGAACTGGACGGGCCTTTGACATTCTAATGGAAACCAAAGCCGGCGATCCTGGCGCGTTTGCGCATTTCGACCTTTATCGCGTCCCATCGCCCGCATTTGTCGTGGACGAAGTCGCGCTTCGGCGGAACCTATCTATCCTTGCGGACGTAAAGGCGCGTTCGGGTGCTAAAATCCTGTGCGCAATGAAGGCGTTTTCCATGTGGAAAGTTGCGCCCGTCATTGGCGAATATCTCGATGGCGTGTGCAGCTCTGGTCTTTGGGAATCACGCCTTGCGCGTGATTATTACAAGGGCGAAATCGCGACTTATTGCGCTGGATATAAAGAAGCAGACATTGCCGAAATCGTCGAGATTTCCGACCATGTCATCTTCAACAGCCCACATCAGCATCAACGTTTTGCGGCGTTCCTGAACGACAGCGTCGATGTTGGGCTTCGCCTAAACCCCGAACATGCCGAGGGCGAAGTCGCAAAATATGATCCCTGCTCACCGGGCTCGCGGCTTGGCTTCCCCGTTAGCCAGCTAAAGCCAGAACATCTTGAGGGTGTCTCCGGTCTGCATTTCCACACCTTGTGCGAGCAGGATTTTGAGCCGCTTAAGCGCACGTGGGAAGCCCTTAAGCCAAAGATTGCGCCTTATTTTGGTCAGTTGAGCTGGTTGAACTTCGGCGGTGGCCATCACATCACACGCGCGGATTACCAGCGCGAGGATCTTATCGCGTTCATCCAAGACGTGCGTGCTGAAACCGGGCTGGATGTCTATCTTGAACCCGGCGAAGCGATTGCGCTTGATACCGGCATATTGATTGGCGAGTTGCTTGATGTGTTCGAGAACGGTCTACCAGTCGGTATCACTGACATCAGCGCGACCTGCCACATGCCTGACGTTATTGAGGCACCTTATCGGCCTGCGATGCTCGGTGAGCTTCAGGATGGCCCTGCGGTGCGTCTGGGTGGCCCCAGTTGCTTGGCTGGCGATATTATTGGTGATTATCGCCTTCCCGTCGCCGCACAAGCCGGAGCGCGCTTCGCGTTTCTGGATCAAGCGCATTATTCGATGGTGAAGACGAACACCTTCAACGGCGTGCCGCTTCCATCAATATGGCTTTGGAATAGTGATACCGACGTGTTGGAGTGTGTGCGCGCATTCGACTGGACCGAGTTTAGGGACCGTCTCAGCTAAAAAAACCAACGAATCGCTTTACATCACCCCCTGCTTCTCATAATGCGCACGTCCGCTGCCCCAGGGGGACTTCCAATAACCGCAAGGCAGCCTTGTTGTTTCAAATTATCTTTTGGGGGTCCCTTGAATTGTACGAGAACACTGACGCACTTGCTGTAGTCCGCGCCCTTCGCCCGGACGAACCAATCACGCTATTACGCCCGCATGCTGCTACGCGCGCCGCCCGTTTCTTCGTTGAGAAGTTTCAGGGTAAGTCGCTCTATGCCGTAAAGGCCAACCCTTCGCCTGCATTGCTTGAAACATTGTGGGACGCTGGCATCACACATTTTGATGTGGCTTCGCTTGGCGAAGTGCGCTTGGTGAGCAAGTTCCTGCCGGATGCAAAGCTGTGTTTCATGCATCCTGTGAAGAGCGAACGCGCCATCGCGCAAGCATACCACAATCATGGAGTCCGCACATTCAGCCTCGACAGCCATGACGAGTTGCAAAAGATTGTGCGCGCAA
>JBKBTH010000108.1:0-6373 GCA_046290915.1 Sphingorhabdus sp. | reverse complement strand
CGACGCGCCGGCAGCGAACGAGGCTTCACCTGCGGACGAAGCGCCCAAAGTCGCAGCGCCCGATGATATAGTCGTCGCCGAATTGCCTCCGTCGGAGCCGCAATAATTGGCACCGGGGGGGAACAAGCCAAAAGTTGCCGAAAAGGTTGAAATTGGCTGGTGCGAAATGGTCGATGTCCCCAGCCTGGGCCTTTCACAGGTGCATGCCAAGATGGACACCGGGGCCGTTACATCATCAATTCATGCGACCCGCATCAAGCCCATCGTGCGTGAGGGCAAGCCGTGGGTTGAATTCTGGTTCCGCCTGAACGCAGGCGAAAAGCCAAAACGTTATGAAGCCCCCGTGATTGACCGGCGCATGGTGCGATCGTCAAATGGTGACAGACAGGAACGCTATGTCATCTCAGCGCAATTTTGTTTTGGTAAAGTATGTTGGAACGGACAGCTTACCCTGGCGAACCGGCGTTCCATGGCCTTTCCCTTGCTAATTGGCCGACGGGCGCTAAGGCGCGGCTTTCTGGTCAACAGTGGACGACGCTGGGTATTGGGCAAGCCAGCCAATCAAGGACATACGAGCACATGAAAATCGCCATGTTGGCCCGCAACGCCAACCTATACTCGCATCAACGGCTCGTCGAAGCGGCCGTGGCGCGGGGACACGAAATCGACATACTGAATACTTTGCGGGTGACGATGAACATCACCTCGCACCGCCCTGAAGCATATTATCAGGGCTCAAAGCTTGGGAATTACGATGCTGTCATTCCACGCATTGGTGCATCGGTCACATTTTACGGGCTCGCTGTGTTGCGCCAGTTTGAGATGATGAACGTGTGGCCATTGAATGAAAGCGTTGCGATTGGTCGTTCGCGGGACAAGCTACGGTCTTTGCAGATTTTAGCACGCAAGGGGCTTGGGCTCCCCGTCACGGCATTTGCCCATGATCCCAAGCAAACCGATGAAGTCATCAAAATGGTTGGCGGCGCTCCGGTGGTCATCAAACTGCTGGAAGGTACACAAGGGATTGGCGTGGTTCTGGGCGAGACTGAAAAGTCTGCCCGCTCGGTCATTGAGGCGTTTCGTGGTGCGAACGTCAACATCCTCGTCCAGGAATTCATTAAAGAGGCGAATGCAACGGACATCCGCTGCTTTGTGATCGGTAATAAAGTCGTCGCATCCATGCAGCGTAAGGGTGCCGAAGGCGACTTTCGATCCAACCTGCATCGTGGCGGGTCAGCTGAAGCGATTAAAATTACGCCCGAGGAACGGTCAACGGCGGTCCGTGCGGCGCGTGCCATGGGGTTAAATGTCGCTGGGGTCGATATGCTTCGGTCCAATCACGGGCCGGTGATCATGGAAGTAAACAGTTCGCCAGGGCTTGAAGGAATCGAAAAAGCCAGCGGCAAGGATATTGCGAGCCGGATCATCGCGTTCATTGAAGAAAATGCGATTGCGGGGAAAACCAAGACCAAAGGCAAGGGGTAGCGCGCCGCTAGCCTTGACACTTGGCGCGACTCACCGTAAGGCGACGTCAATTCCGAACATCTGGTGCAGCCAGCAGCGCTTTATCGCGTCCGCTGGTTTTGTGCGTTTCGGAATATCATCAGCGTTGAGATAGGGTTTGTCTTTCGGGGCACCTGTGGAGCAGGAGTAAATAAATTGGCACGTATTGCCGGAGTTAACATTCCAACCAACAAGCGCGTGATCATTGCGCTTACCTACATTCACGGTATCGGTCGCACTAAGGCCGTCGAAATCGCGACTAAGTTGGGAATTGATCATAGCCGTCGTGTGCAGGACCTTTCGGATGCCGAAGTTCTGCAAATCCGCGAAACCATCGATGCGGGCTACACCGTAGAAGGCGATCTTCGCCGCAACACATCGATGAACATCAAGCGTTTGATGGATCTCGCCTGCTACCGTGGCCTTCGCCACCGTAAGGGTCTTCCAGTCCGTGGCCAGCGTACGCATACCAATGCGCGCACCCGTAAGGGCAAGTCCAAGGCAATCGCGGGCAAGAAGAAGTAATCATTGGCGTTTGCCTGATTATTTTTTCTTCGCATTTTCGAATAGGATACACATTATATGGCACGCGAACCACAACGCATTAAAAAGCGGGAGCGTAAAAATATTTCGGCAGGCGTCGCGCACGTCAATGCCAGCTTCAACAATACTATGATCACGATCACCGATGCCCAGGGCAACGCGATTAGCTGGTCTTCTGCAGGAACCATGGGTTTCAAAGGCAGCCGCAAGTCGACGCCGTATGCAGCTCAGGTTGCAGCGGAAGACGCGGGCAAGAAAGCCGCGGAACATGGCGTTCGTACGCTTGAAGTCGAAGTTAAGGGCCCTGGTTCGGGTCGCGAATCGGCACTTCGCGCATTGCAGGCAGTGGGTTTCACCATCACCTCGATCCGCGACGTGACATCGATCCCGCACAACGGCGTCCGCCCTTCCAAGCGTCGGCGCGTCTAAGCATTCGTTTCAGGGGCGGCTGTTCAGTCGTTCCTTCTTTTACCCGCGAGCCGGCACGGTGCACCAAATTGCCGGTCCCGCAAAACCCAAGGGGAAATCCATGTCCGTCAATATTAAGAACTGGCAGGAACTGAAAAAGCCCAACGCACTTGAACTTAAGTCAGGTAGCGATGCGAAGCGCAAGGCAACCTTTGTTGCAGAGCCGCTTGAGCGTGGCTTTGGTTTGACTCTCGGCAACGCGCTGCGTCGCGTATTGCTTTCATCGCTGCAGGGCGCAGCGATAACATCGATTAAAATCGAAAACGTGTTGCACGAATTCTCGTCGCTTGCTGGCGTGCGTGAAGATGTCACCGACATCGTTCTGAACATCAAGCAAGTTGCGTTGAAGATGGAGGGCGAAGGTCCAAAGCGTCTTCAGCTTTCGGCAACTGGTCCTGGTGCGGTAACCGCTGGTGACATCGCTGTCTCGGGCGACATCCAAGTGATGAACCCTGACCTCGTCATCTGTCATCTTGATGATGGTGCGACGTTGAACATGGAAATTACTGCTGACAGCGGCAAGGGCTATGTTCCTGCCGTCGCTAACCGTCCAGCCGATGCGCCAATTGGCCTCATTCCGGTCGACAGCCTGTATTCGCCTGTACGCCAAGTCGCTTACAAGGTGGACAATGCACGCATCGGTCAAGAGCTTGACTATGACAAGCTTTCGCTGACCATCGAAACCGACGGCACCGTAACACCGGAAGACGCAGTGGCTTATGCCGCACGCATTCTTCAGGACCAGCTACAAGTGTTCGTCCACTTCGAAGATTCGATGGCTGCATCGTCGCCAATGATCGGCATGGCTGCACCATCTGCTTCTTCGGAAGAATCGGATGCAAACCAGCTCAATCGTTACCTTCTCAAGAAGGTCGACGAATTGGAACTGTCGGTCCGCAGCGCAAACTGCCTCAAGAACGACAACATCATCTATATCGGCGACCTCGTTCAAAAGAGCGAAGCCGAAATGCTGCGTACACCTAATTTCGGTCGCAAGTCGCTGAACGAAATCAAGGAAGTGCTCTCATCGATGGGCTTGCGCCTTGGCATGGACATCCCCGGATGGCCGCCAGAAAACATTGAAGAGATGGCAAAGAAGCTTGAGCAAGAACTGCTCGGCTAAGGAATATTGGGCCGAAGCTATGCTTTGGCCCAACCAAAAGGGAAATGGCCGCCCTTAAACGGCCAGGATCGGGGTACCTGATACGGCCCCCCTACGAACGACCGATCCCTTCAGGGAAAGTGGGAACCGGTTTCCCGCCCGGAAGGGTCGGCAAGAAAGGAATGAAATATGCGCCATAAAGTTGGCCACCGTAAGCTGCAACGTACCACGTCGCACCGTACCGCGATGCTTCGCAACATGGCAGCGTCGCTTATCAAGCATGAACAGATCAAGACGACTTTGCCAAAGGCGAAGGAACTGCGTCCTTACATCGAAAAGCTGATCACGCTTGCGAAGAAGGGTGGCTTGTCCAACCGTCGCCTTGCCATGAGCCGTTTGATGGACGACAAGCAGCTGGTAAAGCTGTTTGACGAACTGGCAACGCGCTATGCCGACCGTAGCGGCGGTTACAGCCGCGTGATCAAGGCTGGTTTCCGTGGTTCGGACGCTGCGCCAATGGGTGTGATTGAACTCGTTGACCGCAACGTCGACGCTAAGGGTCAAGACAGCGGTCCAGTCGAAGTATTGGACGACGCTGAATAAGCGCGTTTCCCTTTAAGAGCTTCAAAAGGGCGGTATCCGAGAGGGTGCCGCCCTTTTTCATTGGTTTATGATTTCGCTTGTATTGTTCGACGGGCGAACCAGAACAGCAGGCCGGAAATCAACCATATTATTGACAGCGCAATCGTATACCGTCCGCCACGCACATCATTTCCGAATATACCGGCGAAGATGCCAATGTACATTTGGACCAAGCCTGCAGCAAACATCGCCTGAGGCAATATGCTGCCGCGCAATCGCGATGCAATGCTGCCACCAATGGCAATCAACAGCACCAGCCCAAACCATAAATTGACCGGATTATCCTCATTGCCAATCATCCCGACAGCCAGGTTGGACCAAATGACCATGAAGCCAGCCAGTACCGCAAACATCGAGCCGACGCGGAAATACCAATTTGACGAAAGGCGCACGGCGAATTCAATAAGGCCGCCTACCATGCCGAAGATGATGGCCGCCACGACGAAGTCGGTTTCATCCCAATTAACTTCCGTTGTGAACTGCATAGCAACTAACGGGGTCAGTATGAGCGCTACTGCGCCGCCCCATCCCAAAATTCGCCAGATGTTCCTTCGCGGTCTTGCTGCCGCAATATTCTCTACATGCATAACATTGCCCTTTTCCGTGAATGAGAGCTATGCAGATAGTGCGCTGCGACATTGTAGGCATGAGCAGGACATGAGCATTTGGTGAAAAATGAAATCCGATAGCCTCCGCTTCGGCCGCTTTACGCTTCAGGTCAACAGCCGACGTTTGCAGTGCGATGGCGTCGTCGTCGATGTCTCAAGCCGCTATTTCGATGCGCTTGTTCTGCTGGTCACCAATGCTGGTGCGCTCGTTTCTAAAGACCGTTTCATGGAAGACGTCTGGCGCGGCGTTCCGGTGACTGATGAAGCGCTCACGCAATGTATTCGCAGCTTGCGCCGTGTCCTTGAAGATGATGCAACGCGGCCGATGTTCATCGAGACCGTACCGAAGCATGGCTATCGCTTTATCGCCGCTGTCGAAAGCGACTTTGTATCGGCACCCATATATTCTCACGCAACCAATGATACGCCCGATTGGCCAACATTTTGGGCACTGGGGAGTGCGGGAGTTGTTGGCGGTGGTATCGCAGGTCTGCTGGGCGGGCTGTTCTACGGATTTGTCGGCGCATCGCAGCCTATGGCTTCGGGCACGGGTGCCGCGTCAATCGTACTTGTCTTGACGGCGATTACGGTGCTGGTCGCATTGCTTGGCGCAGCCGGTGTTAGTTTCGGCATCGCGGCGGTCGGCCTCTGGAAATCGGCACGTTGGTCTGCAACTATGGCAGGCGGCGCCGTCGGCGGTTTCCTGATCGGCGGTATTGTGAAGCTGCTTGGATTGGACGCATTTAATCTGGTGCTCGGGCAATCACCTACCCAAATGACGGGCGCGCTGGAAGGGGTAGTGATTGGTGCCTCGGTCGGGCTTGGCGTTTGGCTTGGCCGACGGCAAATGCGCGACATCCCGCTGCGTTTCGCGATCCTGCCTGCCGCCTTGGTTGGAGCCATGGCAGGGGCTGGCATTGTCTTGGCGGGTGGGCGTTTACTTGGTGGCAGCATCCATGAGCTCGCCCGGCTTCTTCCCCAATCGCGGCTCCGGTTCGACCAAATCGGTGCCTTCTTTGGCGAAACTGGTTTCGGACCCATCAGCCAGGTGGTCACAGGCGGTCTAGAGTGCATGTTGTTAGCCGCAGGAATCACGGCCGCGATGTTGTTGGCACAGCGCCAGCGCAGCGAATGATTTCGACGAAAATGCGAAATAATCTTGCGGGCGACAGCAGGAATAGTTGGCGTTCATGCGTGGACGCTATAGTCCGAGGACAAAGAATTCGAGAGTTGGGGAAATGATAATATGCGAAGTGTATTTTTGGTTGGGGCAGCCGTCATGATGTCGCCGATTTCGTCGGTCGCGATGGCCCAAGATGCGGCGACCGCTGACGCTGCAGGCAAATTGACCTATCCGCAGACCAAAACCGTCAATGTCGTCGATGAACAATTCGGCGTAAAGGTTGCAGACCCCTATCGCTGGCTTGAAGACGATGTGCGCGTCAATCCCGAGGTAGCTGAATGGGTGAAGGCACAGAACGCCGTTACGGACGCATATCTGGAAACT
>JBKBTH010000107.1:0-6405 GCA_046290915.1 Sphingorhabdus sp. | reverse complement strand
CGCGAGATAACCCTGCACTGTGACTGCCATCTGTGTTAGCAAATCCTGCGTGCGCTGACGCACATAGAACAAGGCGCTTTCCTTGATAGCGCGCGCCTTTGCGGGGTCGGACAGCTCAAGCTCAGCGGCTTTTTCTTCAAGCTTCGTATCCAACTGCTTGGACATGACAATCATCTGCTCAAGCTTGCCCATGGCAACCCACAGATTCTGGCGTTCGACGTCAATCGCGGCATTGTCCATCAACAGCTCGTCCTTGCCATTACCAAGTCGGCCGAGAACTGCGCTGATATGTGTTTGCGAGCTTTGGTAGCTGTCGAAATAATTGCGCAGCTTGTTGCCAAAGGGAATGATGCCAAACAGCTTTTGCTTGGTCATCAGATTGCCCTTTTTGGAAGGGTCCAGATCTTCAACAACGCGGCGCAATTCGGCGAGATCAGCGCCAACGCCCGAACTTTCGTCCATGCGGCGAATAGGCTTATCGAGGAAGCGGTTCGACTGTGCCGATGCTTCCATAATTTCCTTGCGGCCCATGTTGGTCAATTGATCCACGCGCTTGCCGAATTCGGGACTGTTCACATCCTGCGCGACCAAGTCAGCGACATATGCTTCAACGCGCTGAGCAAGCTTGCTTTGCTGTTCGTCAGTTACCGGAACCAGCCCCATGGCCTGTTGCGGTGCGACGGTCGGCACGGGATCGGGCGGAGTCAGTTTCAGTTCTGGTACGGTTTGGGTAACGGTTTCAGTCGACATCGCTAAATCCCTCTGTCCTTATATGCACAACAGATGGAACGAGTGCCTGACCATTTCAAGCACTTCCGTCCCCAGCTGTATTATTTTTCTAATACAGCGTCATCTTGTTCCTTCAAAGCAGCTTCGACCAGCGGCGATAATCCTTCGACAACCCGCGATACGCCTTTGGCATTGGGGTGGATGTTGTCAGGCAGCATCAGCGCAGCATCGGTCACGACGCCATCGAGAAAGAATGGATATAAAGGCGCGTCATATTGCTTCGCCAGTTGCGGGAATATCCCGTTGAAAGCATTGCCATAATCCTGACCTAGATTTGGCGCGGCGAGCATTCCGGTCAGCACGACTGGAATTTCGCGCCGCTTAAGCTCCTCCATCATCGCTGCCATATTCGCCTTCGTTTCCTCCGGCTTGATACCGCGCAACATGTCATTGCCGCCAAGCCCGAGCACAACGAGATCAGGCTTGCGGTCCAGATTATCCAGCACGAAAGCCAGCCGCGTTTTACCCGCTGCCGTTGTATCGCCCGACACGCCGGCATTATGAACGCGCGCATTTATGCCATCGGCCTGCAACGCTGCCTGCAACTGCGGGGCAAGCCCTTCATTGGGGGCAAGGCGATAGCCTGCGTACAAGCTGTCACCGAAGGCCACGACCAGCCGGTCATATTTTTGGACCTTTGCCGTCTCCTGAACTTGAGCCTTATTTTCGGCTACAGGGTTAGACCCGCATGCAACCAGCCCTTGGATTGCGACAAGAAGCGCACCATATAGCCAAAAACCTCTGTTCATAAGGATGCTTCCTTGCACGCTCCGGTCAACATGAAAACGGATATGGCAATCCGCGCAGCAAATGTCACCCTCAGCCTTGGTTCCAACGATGCCGAGGTGTCGATTTTACGCGGCGTGGACCTCGAAGTGCCCTATGACAGCAGCGTTGCACTGCTTGGTCCATCGGGGTCGGGCAAGTCATCACTCATGGCGGTATTGGCTGGACTTGAACAAGCCACTGGCGGCACGGTGCTGGTCGACGGCCTCGATTTCACGAAACTGGACGAAGACGCGCTGGCACGCGCACGACGCGGGCGGATTGGCATTGTGCTTCAGGCTTTCCACTTATTGCCGACGATGACAGCGCTCGAAAATGTCGCGATTCCGATGGAATTGGCTGGGATGGATGATCCCTTTGGCCGTGCAAAAGCGGAATTGGAAGCGGTTGGGCTTGGCCATCGTTTAACGCACTACCCCTCGCAACTCTCGGGCGGCGAGCAGCAGCGCGTTGCCATTGCGCGCGCGATGGCGGCTGGACCGAAGATTATCTTTGCGGATGAACCCACGGGCAATCTCGACGGGTCAACGGGCACGTCGATTGTCGACCTGTTATTTGCGCGCCGCGCGGCTTTGGGCGCAACGCTGCTGATCATTACGCACGACCCCGAACTCGCCCGCAAATGCGACCGCGTCATCGTCATGCAAGACGGCCATGTGGTGGAGCGCGTGGGTTGAGCCATTCCAACCTCTCCGTTCGTGTCGAGCGCAGTCGAGACACCGCGGGTTCGCGCTTGCCTTTCGGGTGTCTCGACGATGCTCGACACGAACGGAATTTAAACTCGGTCGTCGTTTCATGACCCTCCCCCTCGCCGCCATCTGGCGCATATCACGCCGTGATCTGTCCGCACGCATTCGCGGGCTTAGGTTGCTGGCTATTTGCCTGTTTTTAGGCGTTGCGACATTGGCCGCGATTGGCAGCCTGACCGCTGGTATCTCGGATGAGCTTTCGCGCCGTGGTCAAACCATCCTTGGCGGCGATGTCGAAATCGGCATTGCCCAACGCGAAGCAAACGCGGCCGAAATGGCCGCCATGCGCAAAGCTGGGGCGGTGTCTGAAACCGTTCGCTTGCGCGCAATGGCGATTGGTGACGACAGCCTGCTCGCTGAACTGAAGGCTATCGACGGCGTCTATCCCCATTATGGCACGCTCAAGTTGCGCGCGGGCGGCTCGGCCAAAGCTCCGGCAAAGGGCGACATCTACATCGGGCCAACACTGTCCGAACGGCTCGACATCGCAACGGGCGGCACCGTGCGTTTTGGCGAAGCGACGTTCAAGGTCGCAGGTATCATCGCGGAGGAGCCCGACCGCTTGGGCGAAGGCTTCACCCTTGGTCCAGTCGCCATCATCAACATGGCGTCGCTGCCGGACACGGGTCTTATCCAACCGGGCAGCATGTATGAGTCCAAATATCGCATCAAACTTGGTCCACAAGAGGATGCAGCAGCGGTCGCCAAAGCGCTTGAGGCGCAATTTCCGTCGGCAGGATGGGACATCACCGACCGCTCCAACGGCGCGCCGGGTACACGTCGGTTTATTGAGCGTATGGGCCAATTCCTCACACTGGTTGGCCTCGCCGCATTGGTCATTGCCGGCATTGGCGTCGGCAATGGCGTCGGCAGCTATCTCGCGAGCAAACGCGCGAGCATCGCAACATTGAAGGTCACCGGCGCGGACAGCCAGACCATTTTCCGCATCTATATGCTGCAAATCCTGGCAGTTGCTGCCGCAGCGATATTGGTTGGCCTCGCAGTGGGTAGCGTCATGCCGATGGCGATTGGCTGGGTCGCGGGCGATATCCTGCCCGTTGCGCCGGGGTTCAACGTGCATCCTTTGCCCTTGGCGGTTAGCGCCATCTATGGCCTGCTGATTGCCTTGGCCTTCGCCTTGCCCCCATTGGCGCGTGCCCGCACAGTGCCTGCCGCTGGCCTGTTCCGCGCAATCGTCGAAGGTAACAGCCGCATCGATCGTAAAAGCACGATTTGGGTGATTGGCGCGATATCGGCAATTGTGGCGCTCGCAGTCGTGACAGCGCGCGAGCCGATGTTCTCGCTGGCATTTATTGGCGCGGCGTTCGGGCTCTTGCTTCTGTTGACCGGTATAGCGTTCTTGCTGCGCTTCATTGCTATTCGTTTGCCACGCCCAAAGGCGCCGTTGCCGCGGCTTGCGCTCGCCAACTTACATCGCCCAGGTGCGCAGACGCAAGCGCTGGTAGTTGCATTGGGCCTTGGCTTGACCTTGTTCGTCACACTCGCGGCCATTCAGACGAGCATCAATAACGAGATCAAGAACAGCGTCCCCGAACGCGCACCCAGCTTCTTCGTGCTCGATATCCCGCGCGATGGCGCTGCGAAGTTTACGAGCATGGTCAAAGGCGCCGACCGGAACGCGACGATCAACCTTATCCCCGCGCTGCGCGGCACGATCATCGAATATGGCGGCCAGCGTGTTGATGAGCTGGAGGAACTTCCCGAAGGCGCGTGGGTGCTCAACGGCGACAGAGGCCTGACCTACAGCGCGACGATCCCGAAAGGCAGCGAGCTTGTCGAGGGCGAATGGTGGCCTGCGGACTATAAGGGTCCCGCACTCGTCAGCCTTGATGCCCAGATCGCCGAAGTGCTTGATGTTGGCATTGGCGACAGCCTGACGGTCAGTCTGCTCGGTGTTGAAGTGCCAGCCAAAATCGCGTCGCTGCGCACGGTGAATTGGGAAAATTTCGGCCTGAATTATGTGATGGTGTTTTCACCGGGCAGCCTCGACGCCGCGCCGCACAACATGGTGGCGACGCTCACCGTATCGAAAGATGCAGAGCGCGTGCTGGCCAAATCCCTTCCCCGTGCTTTCCCGTCATCATCGTTGATTGAGGTTGGCGAAGTCACTGCGCAGATTACCACCTTGCTGAGCCAAATGGCGCAGGCCATCGCGGCTGCGGCGTCGATCGCAATATTGGCTGGCATTGCGGTTCTCGTTGGCGCCATCGCCGCCGCACGCCAGTCGCGGATTTATGATGCCGTCATCACCAAAATGCTCGGCGGCACTCGTGGCCAGATATTGGGCGCGCAGGCGATGGAATATGGCATCTTGGCCGTTGTGCTGGGCCTCTTGTCGCTCGCGCTTGGCATGGGCGCTGCATATTATGTCGTGGTGCAGATCTTCGATTTCACCTTTGCGCCCGATTATGGAATATTAGCACTAACGTTGGTCGGTGGTGCGGGGCTAACATTTGTGCTCGGCATTGTTGGCTCACTGCCGATATTGGCAGCGCGGCCATCGGAGGCGCTGAGAAGCCTGTAGCACTGCATATTCGGCGTAACCTTATCGTCATCCCGAACTTGTTTCGGGATAACGAAAAAATGGTCGTGTGTTATCCTGAAACGAGTTCAGGATGACGACGATTGCGAAACTTGGCTGTCCCCTTCTACCATCACCGCCAAATGCGTTGCAATGGGCGCGGACAATATCAACTGCGCCATATGATACGCCAGCGTCGGCAACAGCACCATGCCGGCAATCGCGGGCGGGAATATCGTTGCGGCCAGCGGCGCGCCAATGGCTATGCTTTTCTGCCCGCCTGAAAACAGCATCGTGATCCGGTCACGGCGTGGCAATTTCATGACGCCTCCCAATGCCCACGCACCGCCGAAGCCGATGACAAGCATGATGGATAACGCAACTGCCAGCCAAGCCAGCTCATCGCCGCGCACAATGCTCCAGATGCCTGCCACCACCGCACCCGAAAACGCCACATAGACGGCAATGGCAATCGACACGCGATCCATCCAGGTCGCGAGCGATTTGTGCCCGTCAACCCATGGTTTGAACCATCGCTGCATTATCTGGCCAAGTGCAAACGGCAGCAGCAATATCAACGCAATCCGCCCCACCGCTTCGCCCGACACGTTGCCTTCACCAACATGCGCCAGCAGCGCAAACAGAACGGGCGAAAGGACAACGCCAACAAGGTTAATCAACGCCGCAGCCACCACCGACGCAGAGACATTGCCTTTGGCCAGTGCGCAATAGGCCGCTGCCGACTGCACCGTTGAGGGCAAAATCCCGGTGAACAATATCCCGAGCGCGAGCGTGGCCGGAAGGACATTGTCGAATATATGCGACAGCATTAATCCGGCGGCGGACATAACCCCAAAAACAAACAGGAATATCGCGCCCTGCAGCCGCCAATTGCGCACGCCATTGACGACCTCTTGCCGTGGCAAACGCACACCGTTCAGGAAAAAGAGCACGAAAATCGCGGCTGAGGAAACCATAGCCGCAACCTGCGCAGCTTCCCCACGGACGGGAAGAACGCTTGCAAGCAATATCGTGCCAAGCAGCAAAAGAACAAAGCGGTCAGCAAAGATACGGGCAATCATGGCGACGCTTTGACCTGTACAATCGCCCATTGCAACACCAGCGATGTTGCGCCGCAACACATATTGCGTTAAGGGCGCGCGAGAATCTGGTGGCATGTGGCTGCCATGAAGACCTTCCAAAAGGCCCATTTCTACATGTCATTGCGTAATATCGCCATCATCGCGCACGTCGATCACGGCAAAACCACCCTTGTTGACCAACTGTTTCGTCAGTCTGGCACATTCCGCGACAACCAGCGCATTGAAGAACGCGCCATGGATTCCAACGACCTTGAAAAAGAACGTGGCATCACGATTCTTGCGAAGTGCACATCGGTCGAATGGGACGATCACAAGGGTGAAAAAACCCGTATCAACATCGTCGACACGCCCGGCCACGCCGACTTCGGCGGCGAAGTTGAACGTATCCTCTCGATGGTCGACGGCGTTATCTTGCTGGTCGACTCATCCGAAGGCG
>JBKBTH010000106.1:0-6449 GCA_046290915.1 Sphingorhabdus sp. | reverse complement strand
GCCGCTTCCGCTCACGCAAGTCTTGCTTGCCGCAGAAATGGCAATGAATTTGCAGATGGCTTTGGGCTGGCGGCGCCATTTGCTGTTGCACGCGAGCGCGGTGGAGAAGGACGGCAAAGCCCTCATCATGACCGGAGAGTCCGGGTCAGGTAAATCGACCTTGTCCGCAATGCTTGGCCATATGGGTTGGCGCTTCATGGGCGACGAGTTTGTTCTACTCGATTTGGTAACCGGTCACGTGATGCCATTCCCGCGTCTGATCAGCCTTAAGAATGAAGCTATCGACACCATGCAAACACAGGTTGCCAATGACCGTTTCGGACCGTTGATGCGCGGCACGCCAAAGGGCGACATCCGTCATCTTGTTCCGCCGAGCGAAGCGGTGCAATCAATGGGCGTGCCAGCGCAACCAGCGTTGCTTCTGTTCCCCAGTTTCGGATTTGAGTCCGCCATCCGCCCTGTCGCGTTAAGCGAGGTTTTCGCGCGACTGACGCAAGCGTCCACCAACTATGTTGCGTTGGGCGAGGATGGATTTCGCGCCCTCACAAGATTTGTGAAATGCGTTCCGGCGCGCGCCATTGACTACCGCAACGGCGACGAAGCGCTAAAGTTGGTGAACCAGCTGTGGGATGCGCTTACGTGACCATCGACGGCATGATCCTTGTCGACGCACTGCGATGCCCAGAGGCAAGCGCGAAATGGGACGCGGACAGTTGGAATGCGCTAATCTCCATCGCGCGTGCTGAACAATTTCTGGGAACCGTCGCACGGCGGTTAAGCGGTATTGCGGTTCCGCGCGAGATTGCGGACATCCTCGACGAAGCCCGCATCAATGCAGAATATCAGCGGCGCTCCGCCTTGTGGGAAGCGGACTGCGCCCACCGCGCGCTTGCTGACATCGGTGGCAAGGTCGTGCTGATGAAGGGCACCGCTTACGCCGCTGCTGGCCTGAAGGCTTCGGAAGGTCGGCATATTGGCGACCTCGACATCATGGTTGCGCGTGATGCTTTGCCGCAGGTTGAGGCGGCGTTGCTGGCGGCTGGCTGGGAATGGGTCAAACCCGATCCCTATGATGATGCTTATTACCGCGATCACATGCATGAGTTGCCGCCGCTGATCCACAAGGATCGCGACCGGATGATTGACGTGCACCACACGATCCTTCCCCTAACCGCTAAGCCGAAGCCTGACGCCGCGTCGATGCTTTCAAACGCGGTTGCGCTCGACAACGGACTATTTGTTTTTTCGCATGCCGACATGGTGATCCATAGTGCGGCACATCTGTTTGCCGATGGCGAATTGGATGGTGGTTTGCGGAACTTGTGGGACATTCACTGCTTGCTGGACGAATTTGCAGACGACGATTTCTGGGCAGAACTCCGGTCGCGCGCCGCGCATCATGGGGTATGGGTGGCGGTCGAGCGCGCGGCCCGATTGGCGCATCGACTATATGGTACAGAAGTACCTGCCGATTGGCGGAAAACGCATTGGCAGGACGGATTTTATATCAACCGCTTCACCGCGCGCGATGCGTGGGGCAGGGGAACCCGCCCCTTCTTGCGACTGCTGTTTTACGTCCGCTCGCATTGGATGCGCATGCCGCCATTGATGCTGATGCGGCATTTGTGGACCAAATGGCGCAGATAGTCATGGCAAACATGAGATTATGAGAAGTAACTTAACGCACCAATCAATTCGTCGAAATGATCGATAACATAATCTGCGCCCATGTCTTCGACGGGGCCATGTAAGAAGCCGAAGCTAACTGCTACGCTCGGCACATCTGCGTTTTTGGCGGCCATAACATCATAGATGGAATCACCTACATAGGCTGCACGGCCGCCGCCACAGCGCTTTATCATTTCAAAGATAGGCGCACCCGAAGGCTTCGCATTTTCCTTGCCTAAAGTGTCCGCACCCAAAATGCAGCCCATGCGATGCGCGAGGTTCAGGTCAGTCAGTAATTTCACCGCAAGGCTTTCAAACTTGTTGGTCACCACCGCATAACGGACGCCCATTGCGTCCAACGTATCGAGTAACGCCAGCGCGCCGTCGAACGGACGGCTGTGGACCGAAACATGCGCTTCGTAATAGGCCAACATCTGGCGATAGAGCGGTTTGAAATCGCCGTCTGGTATGCCGCCGGTTGCCGCCAGCCCTTGTTGCAACATCAGCTTTGCGCCGCCGCCAATATGTTGCTTCACGGTTTCAGCGGAAAGTGTCGGCCGGCCAACGCTGCTCAGTACATGATTAACCGCTGCGGTTAAGTCGCCGCTGGTGTCCACTAAAGTGCCGTCAAGGTCGAAGCCGATGATGTCGAAAGGAAATTTTGTCATATCGGTCCCAATTGGCCGCAAGTTCTGGAAACCGCAACAATTTGCTGGCATGGCAACGCACATGAATAAATTAGCCGCCATCATCCTTGCTGCGGGCAAGGGCACTCGCATGAAATCCGACCTGCACAAGGTGCTGCATCCCATCGCCAGCCGGCCGATGCTGATGCACCTGATGGATGCGGTTGATACTTTGGGCCCCACCAAAAAGGTTGTGGTTGTCGGCAGTGGCAAAGAACAGCTTGAGGCTGCTTTAGCAGGGTCCGCAGAACTCGCGTTGCAGGAACCGCAACACGGAACGGGCCATGCCGTGCAGCAAGCACAAGGCGCGTTGGCGGGCTTCGATGGTGATGTCCTCATTCTTTACGGCGATGTGCCGTTCGTGCCGACGGCAACCATGCAGGCGATGGTCGAACGGCTCAACGCCGCTGATGCGCCAGCGGTGGTCGTGTTGGCGTTCGAGCCCGAGGACCCAACAGGCTATGGCCGCGTAATTGTCGAAGACGGTCGCATCGTAAAAATGGTTGAACAAAAGGACGCGACCGAGGCTGAAAAAGCCGTGAAATTATCCAATTCAGGCCTGATGGCAGTAAAGTCGCGTGACCTGTTTGGATTGCTTGACCGCGTGACCGACGACAATGCGCAGAAGGAATATTATCTCACCGATATCGTTAACATCGCGAATGACGATGGCCGCATTTGCGTTGCTGTTACCACTGACCCGTTCGACGTCGCTGGCATCAACAGCCGCGCGCAATTGGCCGAGATGGAAGGCGAATGGCAAAAGCGCCGCCGCGTGCAGGCCATGGACGAGGGCGCAACATTGATTGCGCCGGAGACGGTTTGGTTTGCATGGGACACCAAGCTTGGCCGTGATGTGCTGATTGAACCCAATGTGTTTTTCGGCCCCGGCGTCAGCATTGCCGACAATGTAAAAATCCGTGCAAACAGCCATATCGAAGGCACACAGATCGCTAGCGGTTGCGAAGTTGGTCCATTTGCGCGGTTGCGGCCCGGCACAGTGTTGGAAGAAAAAGCCAAAATCGGCAATTTCGTCGAAACCAAGAATGCGCATCTGGGCAAGGGCGCCAAGGCCAACCACCTGACCTATCTGGGCGACGCAACCATTGGCGCTGGCGCAAACATCGGCGCGGGCACAATCACCTGCAATTATGATGGCTATTTCAAATATCAGACGGTGATCGGCGAAGGCGCGTTCATCGGGTCTAACAGCGCCTTGATTGCACCAGTCAAAATCGGCCGTGATGCGATTGTGGCGGCAGGAAGCGCAGTATCCCGCGACGTGGCCGACGGCGAACTCCGCATGGTCCGCGCCGAGCAGCTTGTGAAGCCCGGCTGGGCTGATCGGTTTCATGACGCGATGCGAAAGAAGAAGGCGGAGAAGAAGTGAGTGTCGATTGGGGTGACACCGGAACGATGCTTCAAGGGTGGGGCACGATACTAGGCTCGGCGGCAGTGTTTTACGCTGCCAAAAAGGGTGCAGATACATTTGGCGCTTGGAAAAAACAGAAGCTAGCCGAACGTAAGTTAGAGCAAGCAGAGCGAATTTTGATAGCGAGCTATAAAGCGCGAGAGGGCTTATCCTATATCAGAGGCATAATGATGTGGGGACATGAGCTTGAAGCAGCTGAGAACAAATTGAAAGAAGACCTGAAGCAGTGGGAGCAACAGACTGCGCATCGCCAAAAGAGACTGGTCACTGCGCAAGCATATTACAATCGGCTAAATCGGACAAAGGCTGATCAGGACGAACTGTTTCATTGTTTGCCAATGTCGAGAGCGCTTTTTGGTGAAGAATTGGAAGATGCCGTGACAAAGCTCAATAGACAGTTTTGGTTGGTTCAAGTGGATGTAGATTCATACATAGACGACAATGAGCGAGACTCAGAATTCACTAAAAAACTTCGCCGAGGGATGTATGACGTAAAACCCCGCGAGGGTGAGCAAAATGACATTTCGAACTCCATCGCTGAAGCGGTGCAAAAGATCGAAGACATCTGCCTGCCGATTTTACGTGAGTGACATCCTTGACATGATATCATGATATGATATCAGTATATCAATGACCCGAATTCTCGCCGACCTGCCAGATGAAGACATTAAATGGCTTGACCAACTTGCTGCCGAGCAGGGCAAGTCGCGGGCGGCTGTTTTGCGTGAGGCAGTTGAGGCGTATCGTGCGGAAAGTCGCAAAGAGGGCTTTGAGAAGTATTTCGGTTTGTGGGCATGGCGCGGGGTTCAAATTGAACCGCACGAATGGGACCGAAAAAGGCGTGCGGAATGGCTGCGTCCGTGGGACGATGATTATGAAGAAGTGCGCGCTGAATCGCCGGACATGTTCGATGAATATGACGACAAGGAGTGGCGGATTTATCTCGACATGGTGGCACGCAAATGCCCAGAGTTGATAATGAACGAAGCGGGTGACAAATGAGAATTCTTACTGACATTCCTGACGACGATATCGAGAAGCTGGACGCGCTGGCGGCCAAAGGAAAGCGTTCACGCGCCGCGGCAATTCGTGACGCTGTCAAACTTTACCTAGTGCATAACGCGGATAATAAAGACTGGATCGCCCGCGGCGCTGGTCTTTGGAAGCATCGGACGGATATTGGTGACGCGGTTGAATATCAAAGAGCAATGCGAGAAGACCGCAGGCCTTACGAAGATATATGATTTGTGGCCGACCCGTTTTTTGACACCAATATTCTGATCGACTGGCTCAGAGATAACCCCAAGGCTATCTCTGAGCTCTCACGATACAAAAAACACAGGATCAGTCGCGTCGTTTGGACTGAAATATTGGCAGGTGAGCCGCTTGAGCGGCGCGACACTGTCCAGCAAATCATTTCACCCTTCGAAGTGGTCGAAATTGATGCCAGAATTGCCGCTGCTGCTGCTGATATCCGATATCGATCGCCGATGAAATTGTTGGATGCCTATATCCTCGCTACCGCGCAGGTGAATGGTGCGATCCTGATTACACGAAATACAAAGGATTTTCCGGCAGAGATGCCGGGCATCCGGATCCCCTATACCATTTAACGAAAGCAATAAATTCATGTGCGGAATTATCGGAATTGTTGGCAAATCTGCTGTTTCGGATCGTCTGGTCGACGGGCTGAAGCGGATGGAATATCGGGGCTATGACTCCGCTGGTATCTGCACCGTGCATGATGGCCAACTGGTGCGCCGCCGCGCAGAGGGCAAGCTTGCGAACTTGGTCAATGTGCTGAAAACCGACGATGCCGCTGGCAATATCGGCATCGCGCACACCCGCTGGGCAACGCACGGCGCGCCAACGACAAGCAACGCGCACCCCCATGCGACGGGCGAAGTGGCCTTGGTCCACAACGGCATCATCGAAAATTTCAAGCAGCTGCGCGACGAACTGATGGCGCGCGGGCGGACATTTGAAAGCGAAACCGATACGGAGGTCGTCGCGCACCTGGTTTCCGAACAGGTTGAGGCCGGTCATTCACCCGCCGACGCCGTGAAGGCCGTGTTGCCGCGCCTGCGCGGTGCCTTTGCGCTGGCGATTGCGTTCCGCGAATTTCCCGATTTTCTGATTGGCGCGCGCCTCGGTTCGCCGTTGGTCGTGGGTTATGGCGACGGCGAAACTTATCTGGGGTCGGATGCGCTGGCACTCGCCCCGCTGACTCAAAAAATCGCTTATCTTGAAGAAAGCGATTGGGTCGTTGTCGCGGCCGATGGCGCGCAAATTTTCGATAAGGACAATAATCCTGTTGAGCGCGAAGTGACAACAAGCGGCGTGTCGGCAGCGCAAATCGAAAAGGGCAATTACCGTCATTATATGCAGAAAGAGATTTTTGAGCAGCCCACCGTGGTCGCCCAAACGCTCTCCAGCTATATCCGCCCCGTTGAACAAACCGTTGCACTGCCGCAGATGGATTTTGACCTTGCGGGCGTGAAGCGCATCACCATCGTCGCATGCGGCACATCATATTACGCAGGGATGGTCGCCAAATATTGGTTCGAAACCTTCGCCCGCGTGCCCGTCGACATCGATGTCGCGTCTGAATTCCGTTATCGCGACCCCGTGTTGGAAGAAGGCGGCCTTGCGCTGTTTATCTC
>JBKBTH010000105.1:0-6464 GCA_046290915.1 Sphingorhabdus sp. | reverse complement strand
GTTCTGTTGTTCGCCGATTAAAATTTGTAACCGGGCAGGCTCGTTTGGTCGAACTTCAGCTTGAAGGTCAAAAACGGACCTGACCGGCTGTAGCGCGCTTCTTCGAAATCGCGGTCTTCGAAACCGACAATGTTGTAGCCGATGGTGATATTGGCATTTGCAAATGGTGTGCCCGTCACCATCGGGCCAACCGCATAAGCGATATTGTCGCCCATACTGCCGATCCGGACAGTGCCTGCCACGCCGAAGTCAACGACTGAGCTAATGTCCATTTTGAAGTCTCCGCCAAGCACATTGCTCCAGCCTTTGACATCATCGGTACCAAAACGGTCAGTGGCGTAACGCGTGCCCCAGAAAAGGGCATATTCGCCGCGCTCGACAAAGTTACCTGACTGCTCGTCAATCGGCGTGTAGTTCACCGACAGGCTGTTAATGACGCGGCGTGAAGTTGCATTGCCATCTATCTCGAGCAACGCACCACCGATGGGGCCGGCTTGGCCAGACACTGCGCCGCGGACCGCATCATAGCGGAATTCAGTTTTGTTGAGCACTGACCATTGGCTGTTGCCGGGGCGATGGGCCCAGCTAATTTCAGCTTGAGCCGTCGTGGTCTGTGCTCCGCCATTTTCGCGCGCACGGAACCAGCTAAACGCACCGCCAACAGCGCGGCCTTCGCCGATTTGACGCAGTATCGCTGTTGTCAGGCCATAGCGATTGGTGGTCTCACCATCGCGATACTCTGCGCGGCCCGTCCAGCTCCAGCGGTCTCCGCGATAGGTTGCGCCAGCCGTGATGGCGGTGAAATCTTCGGTCAGCTCGCCGCTGTTGCCGCGGAAGCCGCCCGATGCAACGGGTTGTTCGACGTTGACGACATCCGCAGGGTTGATCCCGCCAATGGTCGTATTCGCGTCCAACGTAATGTCGGCTGACCATTTTTCGCTGATCCGGAAGGACTGAGCCAAACCGTATGCGGCGTATGTGCGTGCGCCGAGTTCAGTGATTTGCTGCTGGTTGGCACTCGCCAATACGCGACCGCCAGCCCATGGTGCCAGGTCGAACCCAACGCGCGCAGTTCGGGCATCGATGTTGGCGCCCTTTGCGATTTCATAGCCTGCGACAAGCGCGATGCCTGATTTGATTTGATAGCGCGCGGTAACATTGTGCCGGGCAGGGAAGTCGATGCTCTCGTCCTGGCCACCCAATGCAAACTCGGTTTGCGCAGACAGCTCAAGCTTGCCATCAAAGAAGCGTTGCGAGGCACCCAGGCGCGCGAGGGTGGATTGATTGGTGGTACCGTCCGAGAGCTTGTCATTGGCATGCGTCAGGCCAGCGCGCAGCGTTGTTTCTTCGCTGCGATACTCAAGTTCAGTTATCGCAGCCCGGCGACGCGCATCGCTGCCGAAAAATTCTTCCTGATACGCAATCAGCGACGCCGACAGTTGGTCGGTCAAACGGACACGGCCATCGACGCCAAATTTGCGTGTGCCGATTTCAGAACGGTTCTGTTGGCCTACGCCGAAACCAGCTTGTTGTTCGCGCACATAGGCAAGCACATCGAAACGCTCGTCATGATGCTCTGCCTCAACCAGCCAAGCTGTTGCACCGCCAGCACTTGGGACAACGCTTGACGCTTGGGCTTGCGACGACGATCCAGCAAATTCTGCGCGGATCTGCGTGCCAGTGCCTGGACGATAGATGATGTCCGCGCCGAGGAGGTCGGTTTTGGCTGTGTCGCTTTCGTCATGAATGCCCGTTGCCGCGATCTGAAGCTTTTCATCGCTGCTGGTCCAACGCACTCGGCCGCCTGCGTTTGCGACGCGCTTGCCAATGCCATCGACTTCATACTCGGCGATGATGAATTGTGGATCGAGGCCGATTGAACGCGATAAGATGGGTTCGCGGAAGCGCAAGCTGCCCGACAGATAGTCGATATCATAATCGATATGACGCAGCAAAACCTTGGTTTCGATGATGCGGTCTGATCGAAGCCGATCGCGTGTTTCGATACGGACACGTTCGCTGTTGGCGATAATGTCGCGCGCGCCAAGCATATAAGGGCCGGACAAGCCGTTGCCTTGGATTTCTTCGCGGCGATAGCGGTATGGTGTGTCCGAACCAAAGGCGGTCGCCTGTATTTCATCGTTGCGATACTCGGCCTTGATACCGTTGAAGGAACGCTGATACCGTGCGAGCTCAGGCTCATCGATGCCGGTTTGATAATCACCAAACAGCGCATAAAATTGCGGGCGTTCAAGCTTCAGGTACAGGCGGCGAACCGATGCAGCGTCATAACGCTGGTCAGTCCTGTCTGCATAAATTGTGTAATAGCGACGTGGATCAATGACACCTGCAAAGCGCGTTTCGTCTTCTTTCTTGTCGCTGTCATAGGCCATGGTCATGAGCCATTTGCCCGTGACGCGACCCTTTGCGTACAATGCAATGCGCCCATCAACGTTGATGGGATCATCGTTTTGTACAAGCGTCTCGAGACCTTCTTCAAGCTTGTTAAACCCGACGGTACCGGCTGCAAAGCCTACGACGGTCCATGGACGGTCACCTGGATCAAGCCATGTTTCAATGCGCTGTTCGCGGCGCACTTCGCCATCGGTAAAACCAAAGCTGATGGCAACGGTGCCCGATGCGGTAGTGGGTTCAAGTTCGATATAGGCAAGGCCATTGTCGCCATGGACGCGCCATACAGGGGCTGCGCGCTCAAGACCCGAAAGCTGGTTTGCTTGCTGTGCATCACTCTCGATAGCCGCGCGATAGGGTTCTGAGACCTGGAAATCACCGACAGAGCCATGCTGAACTGGCTTGCCCATCCGGTCGGTCAGGCGAACCACGATACGGGGACGCGTAACGCCATCTGCGACCAATACTGAATGGTCTTTGATGAATTGCGCCTTCATCGGCGCGTGTGCAAAATAGACGCTCCGCTCAAGCGTTTCTGCGACAGTGCCGGACGAGTCCTTGATCTGCGCAACAAGCTTGTTCTGGCCATCTTCGATGCTAACACCGCGCCAGATCGCTACGAGTATCTGTCCGTCGGTGTTCTTCTTGGTGCCATCGAAGTTTAATGCGCTAACGGGTTTACCGTTGACCAGCAACTCGACTGACTGGCCAGCGCGATGCTTCACGGCGACGCGAATGGACTTTACGCGCGGATTTTGGTCCGCATCGGGGTAGAGGAAGCCCGTGCCGGGTTCTTGTCCCGCGAACCAGTCGCGTTCAGCACCTGCGGCTTGTGGATCCGTCAATATCGTCGGTAATGCCGCAACTGATTTGCGTGTGTCGATGCGGGCAGCGGTTGTTTGTGAACGGAAATCTGCGCGTTTCAGGCTTCCGCCCGTGCCTTCCACAAACCGCGAGATAGCACTGCCAGCGCTGCGTGTGTTGTTTGCACAATCAACAGGAGCTTGGTCGAGCGGGAAGCTGCTTGGGTCGATTTGAACGACATGAATGCCCGGGATAAGCCCTTCAAAATGGTAACGGCCATCGTCGTCAGTAACGGTGTATGTTCCGTCCTGAAGCATGACGCGAACGCCGGCGATTCCCTTGGCCTCACGCAGATTTACGGTGCAGCCGCCGGTTGTGACACGGCCAATCAGGGTAAATCTCTCCGAAATACCGTCTTTTATAATCCGGATTGCGGCATCCACGATGTCGCTGCGCGCGCCACGATTGTCGGCTGCAGACGCGATGTTGAGTGCATTGCCCGGCCGCGCGTCTTGACGAACTTCCGCCAAGTAGGTCAAAAGTCCGGTTGTACCGGGGGGCAGGGCAGGAACGGCCACGCTAAAGTTGCTGCCATCCGGCGCAACAATCGCAGTGGTACTAGCACCTTGATATTTAATACTATTCTGACGCAACCTCAGCGACGGTGGCAGCTGGTCGGTTATGGTCACAACGCCGGAATTGCGCGTCCGATCTGGGTTTTGCACCGAGATCCTATATTGCACGATGTCACCGGGCATCGCTGTCACGGTCGATGTGACTTTACGGATAGTCAGTGCACCGCCCGGACGATCAAGCGGTATATCGATGCGCACGGGAGCGGGGTCAAAGAGCGTTATTGTGCCTCCGTAGGATCCGGGACCAATAACGAAGGCACCACCATCAGGGCGCGTCAACGCGGCTATTTCGCCAGCCGTTGCAACGGACGGAAATGTATATGGCGCCGGTGGCGTTACAATCAGGCGATACGTTCCCCTTCGCAGGAAAGGAAACCTGTAAAACCCTGAAGTAAAGGCATAAACATGGCCGCTAAAGTCCGTGACTGTCGATCCTGTGATGAGGCTATTGGGGAAAACGGATAGCCCGTCATCTCCGAATACATCAGCAGGTTGGCCAGTGGCGGCGTCCACAATAGTAACGCGGCTGCCATCAACGGGCGCTCCGTCACCACTGTCAAAAGTCAATCCAAACGGATCGACCAGAATTTCAACGTCGGCTTGACCGACCGCAAGGCCGCTCGAGACGTCGTCGAGTTCAACATTGATTGTATCACCAGGATTGACCGACAATGCGCAATCGCCCGCCAATGGTGTCGGTGGGATAGCCTTGGTATTGATAAAGGCCAGGAATCTGCCGCTATTTGGCGCATCTTCTGTGAAAGAAATGCGTTCCCGGTCGCCATTGGACGTGGCAATTACCGCTTCGAATGAATCAATCGCTGTAGCATTGACGTTTTTCGTGGGCGCGGTCACCCCAATCACCAGTGGTTCGCCGGCGCGAATGGTCGTCGTCACCAAAAGGCTCGCCGCTGACGTCTGCACATCGGCATATGGACCACCAAGCACCATAGGCGTCCGGCCAGACGAACCAGCGCAGATAGTTGCGGGCAGGGCGTGCGAAGTGGCGCCTGCATCCCGCGATAAGCGGTAAAGCGTTATACCCGCTTCTGTTTCGCGTGGTTCGACCGTAAATTGGACGGTGTTCGAACTTACCGAGAGGCGATTTGGGCCCACATCCCATTGCGCAGATGCAGTATTGACTATCTGCTGCGGCTGGCTTTGCGCGTACGCAGGTAAGCTGGCGGCAGGAAGGAGCATTCCTGTCGCCAGCTTAACAGCGTTCTTGATAATATGTTTGGTTAACATGTTCATGACGAAAAGGGCGACACACGGGAAAACCCGCGTGCCGCCGTCATTTCTTAGTTGATGGTTGCGCGGAAAATGAGTGCGCTGGAGTTACCACCAGTGATGTTCGTCAATGAACCGGCTACAGTATTTGCAGGCGATCCAAAGCTTCCACCGTCGGCATCGGCCGAACTATCTGTAACTGCCGTACCAAGCGTGCACGTCTGACCAACGCCAGGCGATGTCACAGTACCGTTAATCCGCACTGAAGCCGGAACATAGGTCATGTTCGTTGGCACAAGGTCAGAAATGGTAATATTTGTAGCAGTTGCAGCAAGTGGTGCGTTGGCAACCGAGATACAATATTCAACCACAGCACCAGGGATCGACTTGAACGCACTTGCGCTCACACCATCGCTTACGACGCGGCTACTCTTGAATACGCTCAAGGCTGCTGCCGATACTGTGAAGTCGTCAGTTGCTACATCAATGCCATCACGCGCTGCAGATGCGCCGCCAACACCCGTCTTCACAGTGTCTGCGAAGATGGTTTCAACGGTGTTCGCGCCGTTTGCAGTGCTGTCGTCAACAGCCGTAATCGCACCACCAGTGGTTTCCCGCGCAGTTGCCGTGAGCTGGACACCGGCAATTTGGCCGTTAGTTGCGGTCAATGGCACGTTGCCAACGACAAAGATAAAGCGCGGTATGTCAGGCGCAAGATTATCGACGACTGTCGCCGTGTCAGTGGCTGGCTGGTAAATCCCATCACCGTTGGCATCGACAAAGTACGAAAACGCGTCGAGGTTAAACCCGTCTTGGCCACCGTGTGCGGCGTTCGTTGCAGTTGCCTGCTGGATGGCCGCCAAGTTGAAGTCCAACGTGTCGTTTGACGTATTCGTCAACTGAAAACGCGCTACCTGGCCTGTTTGACCGGGGTTGACGGTTGTTGTGCCCACAGCGTTTTCAACAAGGCTGAAGATAATCTTACGGTCAACTTTGAACGTGTCGGTTGCCGAAACAGCCGTCTGAGCGACTGTTCCAACCTGATAGTTTACGCTTACTGTATTCAAAATGTCGGTGCCTGGTGCAGTACCTCCAGCAAATGCTGGTGCAGAGCACAGCATTGCTACAGAAACCGACGAACAGGCAACGAGCAGTTTAAGCTTTCTGGTCATGCTTTTAACTCCTGTTGCATTTTGATTGCCCCCACACCGCCGCAATCAGGACGGATCGTGATTATCTTACGACACCACGAAAGATCAGCTTGCCCTCTGCGCCTGCAGAGAGTGGTTGATTAAAATTCCATTTGAGATGCGTCACATCCGCCAAGGTGGCGGCGCGATCGCGTCCATTTGCTTGGGCGATGCGCATAGTTGCGAGCGCGCC
>JBKBTH010000104.1:0-6510 GCA_046290915.1 Sphingorhabdus sp. | reverse complement strand
GTTGATGCTTGACGTTGGCGGATCCATGGATCCGTTTATCAAACTTTGCGAAGAGCTCTTCAGTGCGGCCACTAGCGAATTCAAAAACCTAGAATTTTTCTACTTCCATAACTGTCCGTATGAAGGCGTTTGGAAAGATAACAAGCGCCGGTTCAGCGAACGCACGCCGATGTGGGACCTGCTGCACAAATTCCCGCATGACTATAAAGTTGTTATGGTCGGCGATGCGTCCATGAGCCCTTATGAAATCACGCATCCCGGTGGATCGGTCGAGCATTTCAACGAAGAGTCAGGTGCTGTCTGGATGAACCGGATCACCAACACCTATCCCGCAACCGTCTGGCTCAACCCCGTACCCGAAAAACAGTGGGGCTATTCCCAATCCACGAAAATCATCAAGGAATTGATGAATGACCGAATGTACCCGCTTACGTTGGTAGGTCTCGATGACGCGATGCGCGAGCTAAGCCGGAAGCACAGCCACTAATATAGCAGATATTGCGCGCGTTTCTTTCGCCAATCCTGTTCATCGGTTGACGTCATTGCGTCCAGTTGATCGGGCGTACTATCTGGCGCATCAACCCATTCACGCAACGCCGGACCGCCATTGATGACGTCAATCGCAAGCTTGCCGAATTCATATTCATAAGGGAAATCGCGCCACAGGTCATATTCGGGATAAAGCCGCCGGATGGCCTTGAAAGCCAATGCTTGGATACGCCACGGTTGAAACGCGTCATGGCCGTAGCTTGGACCTTCAGCGTGGATGTGAACGCCGTGACACAGTTGATGCACATGCTTGTGAAATGTAGGTTCAAACCAGATTTCCCGAAGCGTGCAGCCATTTAGCCATTGCGGTGCGAACGCCCGCATTTCAGCAATGACGTCGCGCGCGTTAAAGTCTGGCGCGCCAAATATCTCCAGCGGGCGAGTCGTTCCCCTGCCCTCTGACAAGGTTGCGCCTTCCAGCATCACTGTACCGGCATAAGCGCGCGCCATGTTGATATTGGGCGCATTGGGGCTTGGGTTAATCCAGATGCGATCAGCAGGCCAGCCATAGCCCGGCGCAGCATCGGGCTCATAACCGGTCATTTCAATAACGCGGTAATCGACGTCGATTTTGTAATGGTCGATAAACCAATGACCGATCTCACCCAAAGTCATCCCGTGGCGCATCGGCATAGGGCCCGCGCCAACGAAGCTTTCCCAACCTTTTTGCAATGTTAGACCTTCCACTGGACGGCCCGCAGGATTTGGGCGATCCAGTACCCAAACGGCTTTGCCGTGCGCCGCTGACGCCTCAAGCACATAAAGCAACGTCGTGATAAACGTGTAAATCCGGCAGCCCAGATCCTGCATGTCGATCAGGATGACGTCAAATGTGCCCATCGACTGGCTGGAGGGGCGACGCACTTCGCCATAGAGACTGAATATTGGGATGCCGAGAACAGGATCCGTGAAGTCAGGTGACTCCATCATGTTGTCCTGTTTGTCGCCCCGAAGACCATGTTGAGGGCCGAAAGCCGCGGTGATGTTTACATCATCAAGCGCCGCGAGTGCGTCAAGCGAATGTGTCAGCTCCGCAGTGACCGACGCGGGATGGGCCAGTAACGCAATGCGCTTACCCATTAACGGTTTCCGAAGTTCTGGCTCCGTCAGGAGACGATCAATTCCAAATTTCATGCCGCGCTTCGTGCATCCAGTTGCAGGGCAAAGCAATCCTTATGATGAAAATCCGGTTTACCCGGCGGGTGCGCGAGTGCCCAATAAGAGATACGTCCACTCTTATCCGCAATGACGGCACTGAACCCGACCATTGCGTCCATATCGTGCAAAGACTCGGGAAGGTCCAAATTGACCGTCATTTCGAATTTCTTCTCGCCTTTGGAACAGTCTATGCGCGGCGGCACGCACGACAGCTCCATCACTCCCTGGCGATACCCGGTAAAGGCATATGCCGCCCATTGCCGCGAGGGTGCGAAGTTATATTCGAAGTAGCCGCCTTGACCGGGACCGCCCCAAAACATCTCGAAACATGTGTCTTTCCACAGTTCATCCATACGCTCCGGCTGCGCAATTTGAGAGAAATGAATCTGGTTGATAAGCCCGTGCAGCGTGAATTTAACCCGCAATCTCTCGCCTTCCGCGCGATCAACCTGGACTGCAATGCCCTCTACAAAGCCGTTTTCGCTCAGTGGATGACATCGAAGCGCTGTTTCCGTCATCGAAATATTGGCCAATGTCGAAACTCCATGCTAGGCGCGGGCGCGCTATGACTGCTTATAAATCTGATCTTCTTCGCCAGCTTGATGCACGCGGCTACATCCACCAGACAACAGACGCGGCGGCGCTTGATGCGCTCGCTTCAAAACAGATTGTGCCTGGATATATCGGCTTCGACGCAACTGCGCCATCGCTTCATGTTGGAAATCTGGTTTCCATAATGCTTCTTCGTCGATTGCAGCAGGCAGGCCATAAGCCCGTTGTGGTGATGGGCGGCGGCACGACGCGTATTGGCGATCCGACGGGCAAAGACGAAGTCCGCAAGATGCTGACCGATGAGACCATTGAAGCGAACATTTCCTCGATCCGCACGGCATTTGAACAGTTTTTGACCTTTGGCGACGGTCCAACCGATGCCGTGATGGTGAATAACCACGACTGGCTGGGTAAGCTGGGGTATATCCAGCTGCTGCAAGAGGTTGGTTCACATTTTACCGTCAACCGGATGCTGACATTTGATTCGGTCAAGCTTCGGCTTGAGCGCGAGCAGCCGATGACCTTCCTTGAATTCAACTATATGATCCTGCAAGGATATGACTTCCGTCATCTCAGCAAGACGATGGGCGTCCGTTTGCAGATGGGCGGGTCGGACCAATGGGGCAACATCATTAACGGTATGGAATTGGCACGCCGGATGGACGGTGCAGAGGTGTTCGGCCTGACGACACCGCTCATCACCAAAGCCGATGGTTCGAAAATGGGCAAGTCAGTTGCTGGCGCAATTTGGCTCAACCGCGAACAATTGCCTGATTATGATTACTGGCAGTTTTGGCGCAATACCGACGACCGCGACGTTGGCAAGTTCCTGCGCCTGTTCACAGATTTGCCGCTGGATGAGATCGAGCGACTGGAATCCCTTGGCGGCTCTGAAATCAATGTTGCCAAGATTGCTTTGGCGAACGCGGCGACCGAATTGTGCCGTGGTGCCGAAGCATCTGCGCTGGCCGCTGATACGGCCCGAAAGACTTTTGAAGAGGGAACGTCGGGCGGGGATTTGCCTACGATTGACGCCAATACGGAGATTTCCGTGATTGATGCGTTGGTCGCGTTGAACTTTGTAGCATCCAAAAAGGAAGCACGCAGAATGATTCAGGGCGGCGGCGCGCGTGTCTCTGATGAAGCTGTCACGGACGAAAATGCAATGATTTCTGCGCAATCCGAGCCAGTTAAAATTTCTGCTGGCAAGAAAAAGCACGGCCTTGTTCGCTTCAGTTAGAGATAGCCGCCAATTTTACGAAACATGATTTTACCAAATCTTTGGAACTTGGCGGTAGATTGATTTTTCTGACATCAACTACCGCACGAGGCCGCAAAATATGGCGCAAGCCGTTTCGAATTCAGACATGGATCTTCGCAGAGCAGCCCGTCATCGCGCGGACCATAAGGTTATAGCCGAGAGCAAGTTGCATGGCGACCAGCACATTCACATCGTCAATGTCTCGGCACATGGCTTCATGATTGACGACAATCCCGGTTTCGAACGAGGCGAACGCGTCGAACTTCGACTGCCAGTCATCGGCAGAATTGAAGCATTAGCGATCTGGACTGTAGAAAAGCGGGCAGGTTTTCAATTCGAACGCGTGTTGCGCTTGCCCGATTTTATGGGGTTGCTTGACGTCATCACGCCAAAGCTGCGCTAACCACCTCTTAAAGTCGCGACACCGGCGTCACGTTCAAAAAGATAAAGCGCCACGCGGGCAGCCTGTCCGCGCGGGCCATCAAGTCCGCCGTCGCGGTCAAGCAGAAGTCGCGCGTCGTCGGCCGCTACACCAATAAGCTCGCGCACTTGCTCGGGCGTGGCGACCCGAAACGGGCTGTCTCCTGACTGACGTGTGCCAAGCAATTCGCCAGCGCCGCGCAGCTTGAGATCTTCCTCGGCAATGCGAAAGCCGTCATTTGTCTCACGCATCAATGCAAGGCGCGCACGCGCAGTCTCCCCAATTTGCGTCGTGCGCACTAGAACACAGACCGATTTTTCTGACCCACGACCAACGCGGCCGCGCAACTGATGCAATTGTGCGAGGCCAAAACGATCTGCAGCCTCTATGACCATTAGGCTCGCATTGGGAACATCAACGCCAACTTCGATTACTGTTGTCGCCACCAACAATCGGGTTTCGCCCGCAACGAACCGCTCCATAACGGCATCTTTTTCCGCTCCGCGCATACGCCCATGCACAACGGCAACTTGCGGTCCGAAACGCAACCGAAGCATTTCTGCGCGCTGTTCGGCGGCGGCTAGGTCGCTTTTGTCGCTTTCCTCAACCAACGGACATACCCAGAATGCCTGTTTACCCGCGGCAAGGTGGCGGGCGACGCCATCGATCAGCTCATCAAGCCGATCCTGCGACATCACGCGCGTTTCCACAGGTGTTCGCCCGGGCGGGAGTTCATCAAGGATTGAACTATCCATATCACCATAGGCCGCAAGCGCGAGGCTGCGCGGAATGGGCGTTGCTGTCATAACGAGTAGATGTGGAACACCCCTGCCCTTGCGCGACAGCATGAGCCGTTGCGAGACACCAAAACGATGCTGCTCGTCAATGACAGCAACCGCGAGCGACTTGTAGGTCACGGCTTCCTGAAAAATCGCATGCGTACCGACGAGTATGTGAATCGAACCGTCAGCGAGCCCCATCAGGGTCGCTTCCCGCAAACTGCCTTTCTCACGACCGGTCAGGATCGCGATATTTACAGGCATCCCCGCCAACAGCTTTTGAAGGCCGGCATAATGCTGACGCGCAAGAATTTCGGTCGGCGCCAACATTGCCGCCTGCATCCCCGACTCCACCGCGCGCAGCAACGCCATCAGCGCAACCATCGTTTTACCCGCACCCACGTCGCCCTGAAGCAAACGCAACATGGGACGTGACTGGGCCAAGTCGCCCTCAATCTCGGCAATTGCGCGCTGCTGCGCACCAGTCAGCGCAAACGGCAACTTCAGCAACGAAACAAGCGATTCATCACCCACGATGGGTACGGCAGTGCGCTTGTCCATCGCGGCGCGGATCAGCCGCATGGCGAGCTGATTGCTGAACAGTTCGTCATAAGCCAACCGATCACGCACCGACTGGTCGTCCTTGCGGTGGACACTGCCCATGGCCGTTCCCCAATTGGTCCAATTCCGGTCAGCAACCAAAGTTGGCTCAATCCATTCGGGAAGGTCGGGTACGTCCTGCAATGCGGCACCCGCAAGTTGCCCCATACGCTTGTTGGTCAGGCCATCCGACAGTGGATAAATCGGTTCGGCGAGGCCCGGGGACGCATCGCTGTCGACAGCAACCACATGATCGGGATGGACCATTTGCAATTCATCGCCATAGCGTTCGAGCTTGCCCGAAATGACCCGCTGCTCACCGACTGGCAACTGTTTGCGCGCCCAGCCACCATTCCGGCCAAAAAATGTCAGCGTCAGATAGTTCCCTGCAACATCTGCAACAAATATCCGCAAGGGTGCCCGGGCGTTGTTGCTGTTGCGGTGGTCCATAACCGTAACGGTGGCGATGATGTTGCTGCCAACGTCTGCCACATCAAGCAATGAAACGGCTTTGCGATAGGTCCAGTTGGCCGGAAAATGATACAGCACATCCTTGACCCGCTCGAGCCCAAGGCGCTCGAGAGGCTTTGCCAGACCAGGGCCAACGCCCTTCATGGCGCGAACTTCTGCAAATAACGGATTGAGTATATCGGGACGCATGACTAGGGCCGCTTATAGCCCGCAAATCATATCACGCCACAAGCATAAAGGATGCGTTACATGGACGCTGACCCCTATCGTCGCAAATTGCATTATCGTGCACATCACCGCGGAACCCGCGAAGCAGACGCGATGGTTGGCGGCTTTTTCGACCATTGTTCCGCCGAGTGGGGCGACGTTGAATATGAATGGTTCGAACGACTGATCGATGAGCAAGATGTCGACATCATGGCGTGGGCGCTTGGGACAGCGGACCCGGACCCCGCATTTGCAGGGCCATTGATGGATCAACTGAAGCAACTCAATTTCATCACGCTGCCTGAAGGGCTTAGCACCGTAAGGTCATGATTGATTTGCAGCGGATCACAACCAGTCACAAAGCGCTGACGCTCGCGTCCGTGCCGCACGGTTTTGCGCCACTCCTGCTTGCCGACCTGACTCGCGCGACCAAAGCGCGCACGCTTTACATTGCCCCCGATGAAGCAGCGATGCGAGCGATTGCCGACGCTGTCCCATTTTTTGCGCCTGAC
>JBKBTH010000103.1:0-6559 GCA_046290915.1 Sphingorhabdus sp. | reverse complement strand
TCACGTGGACCGGTCCAGATTTAAGGACTTCGCAGTGGTGAAATTTCATATCGCGGTCGACGAAGACGACAGAGCCTTCGCGGCTGAACTGGAAGAGTTTCTGGATGCGGCCGGCTACACCGTATCCAGCTACAGCTCATCGCAGACTTTTTTGGCGTCCTTGCGTCAGAATGAATGCGACCTTTTGCTCGTCGATTGGTCCTTGCCGGATTTATCGGGCATTGAAGTTCTCGAATATGTTCGAAAATTTCATCCGAACATGCCAGCCATCATGTTGACGGCACGCGCGGAAAATATTGATATTGTGCGTGGGTTAGAAGCCGGCGCCGACGATTATATCTCCAAGCCTGTGGACGCTGACATCCTTGGGCTGCGGATAAAATCGCTTTTGCGTCGTTGCAAGGGCGATGCGAAAAACACGGACGAAAGCGTCATACTCGGACCATATTTGCTGCGGCCTTCGTGCTCCAAGGTGTATCTTCATGACGAAGTCATCATGTTGCCCAAGCGCGAATTTGACATGGCGATGTTGTTCTTCACAAATCCGAACCGACTTCTTTCGCGGCAGTTTTTGGCATCTACCTTATGGGGCAAAGTTGTCGACTACCAATCGCGGACGATTGATACACACGTGGCCCGGCTGCGTAAAAACCTCAGGCTTGACCCGGCATTCGGCATTAGCGTGAATGCGCTGTACGGTTTTGGTTATACGTTACAGGCGGATACACACGCCATGAACGCCGCGCACGAACCAGTCGCACTGTCTGCGTAACGCACGAGGGCTCCAGTTTAGCCATGGCCGTTTCGTCGGATCAACTATCCCTGTTCGGCAGGGAAGACGAGGCTTCGCCCGTCGGATCGGTCGTGGCGTCCCGTCCTGTGGTCAATTTGGGCGACCAACAGGTCACTGCTTTCGAATATATGTCGTGCGACCATTATGGCTTTGGGCACAGCAGTATGCAGCTGCATCCATGCGATATGGCCAAAATACTAAAAGCGGTTCAGTCGGTTGTTTTGCCAGAAATCATGCTGTCGGTGCCGGCAGAATTATTCGTCAAAATAGACCTTTCGGATGCACTTGCGCGCGCGCTGCGGTCATTATCCTCCAACGGCACGCACGTTACTGTCTTACTGTCAGCGATGACGGAGGATACCGCCAACCCTGGCATTGCTGACGCCATGCAGAAATGGCGGCGCGTCGGTTGCAGCGTGGGCATTGACGGTTTCGGCTATGTTGCCGTGCCTGCATTGTGGCCATTGGTCCACCATGTTGACATCGTCCGCATCGACCCCCGACTTATGAGTATGTTAAAGGCGCAGGTCATTGCGCCACAGCTTGCGCTAAAACTGGTCAATCTGGTCGCCGCAATGGGCATACCGCGGATCATAATTGACGGTTGCCAGTCTACAGAAGATGCGGAAATGTTTCGGGAAGCCGGCGCAACCCATGGACAAGGTTCTGTGTTCGGGGAATTTCATTTCACCCATCCACGTTAATCCGACGCACTTGCGGTGGTAGGCCTAACATCATCTGGGTGCTGCCCCAGAATTTACATTTGCCGTTGCGGTGGCACATATTTTGCAAAGCGTCAGCAATCGATTGTGGAAATAATCCATCAATTTAGAGCGCTAAAAAGCGCAGAAATGCCAAGTTTGTTCCATCAAAATTGACAGTTTACATTAGTTGACAATAAAAATGTTACAAAAGTTACATTTCTACTGTATTGATACTCCCGTGGACCCGTCCAATTAAGGACAACGCTATGAAGTTGATTCATATTGCAGTGGTCGACGATGACAATGTCTTCACCGCAGAACTCAAAGAATTTTTAGGCGCGTGCGGCTATGCCGTTGCCATATACAAAAACGCGCAGGAATTTTTGGTGTCGTTGCGACATAATGAATGCGACCTTCTGCTTGTCGGTTGGTCCATCCCGGATTTGTCCGGTATCGAAGTTCTGGAATATATCCGAAAATTTCACGCCGATATGCCCGCCATCATGCTGACTAACCGTTCGGCAAGCACCGATGTTGTGCGTGGGTTTGAAGCGGGCGCGGACGATTATATGTCCAAGCCTGTGGATAGCGACATCCTCCGGCAACGGATAAAGTCGCTTTTGCGGCGCTGCAAATTGTCCGTCGAGAACAGGCGTGACCGGTTGGCATTTGGTCCATATTTGCTCGAACCATCGTCTTCCACGGTTTTCTTGGGCGACGAAGCCATCATCTTGCCAAAGCGGGAATTTGATATGGCGATGCTCTTTTTTGCAAATCTCAACCAGTTGGTGTCCCGACAATATCTGGCATCCACCTTATGGGGCAAGGTTGTCGATTACCAGTCGCGGACCATTGACACCCATATTGCCCGGCTGCGCAAAAACCTGAAACTCAACCCGGCATCTGGAATCAGCCTGAATGCATTGTACGGCTTTGGTTATATTTTGCAGGCCGATGAGAATGCGATGAACGCAGCATATAAAGCACGCGCATTTTCCAGGTAACTGACGCGCGCAGCCCCGCTTGTGCCAATCAACAAGGATTTAATATTTTGCCCTTGCTCGCCGAAATCACAGATGCGCCTTCCACGGAGTCTATCGTCGCATCATGCCCGGTTGTCGATCTCGCCACCCGGCAGATAGCGGCATATGAATATATGTCATGCGACCTCGACAGTTTCACGCACAACAACATCCAGATTTCTCCATGCAATATCGTTGAAATACTGGATGAGGTGCGGTCAGTCGGTTTTCCGGAAATCATTTTTTCAGTCCCGGTCGACTTGTTTGTGGGCATCGAATTGTCCAATGAACTCGCGCGAACGGTTCGGTCATTATTGTCGCATGGCACGCATATCACAGTGTTGCTGTCGGCAATGAGAGAGGATGCCGCAAGCCAACGCATTGGCAATGCCATGCAGAATTGGCGGCGCATCGGATGCAGCGTGGGTATTGACGGTTTCGGCTATGCTGCGGTGCCGGTGTTGTGGCCATTGGTATACCATGTCGATATCGTACGCATCGATCCACGGCTCATGAGTATGCTGAAGGCCCATGTCATTGCGCCGCAGCCTGCGCAAAAACTGGTCAATCTGGTCGCGGCAATGGGCATACCGCGCATCATAATTGACGGTTGCCAGTCCATCGAAGATGCGGAAATGTTTCGGGAAGCTGGCGCAACCCATGGGCAAGGACCAGTTTTCGGGGAGTTTCAATTTACCCATCCGCGTTAATCAACGGATCTTGCGTCCGTCCGACCCGGCGCTACATCACCCATGATGAGCATGATTGAAATCGTCGCCGTGTTGCTCGGCATTGCCAACATTGTCCTGATTATTCGGCGATCCGTCTGGAACTTTCCAGTGGCGATCGCCATGGTTGCTTTGTATTTCGTCATATTCCGCGATGCCAAACTGTACAGCGACGCAGGGTTGCAGGTCTTTTTTGCGGGCATAAACCTATATGGCTGGTGGAGTTGGAACCGGAACAAGGGCGATAGCGGCGTGATTACCGTGCGCAGGCTACCCGCCACCGGCTATGCGCTGTGGATTGCAGGTTCCATCGCCGCCATTTGGGCGTGGGGCGCCGTCATGCATGCTGAAACCGATGCCAGCTATCCCTATTGGGATGCGTCAGTCGCGATGCTGTCGATTGCAGGACAGATTCTGATGACGCGGCGCTTCGTCGAAAATTGGCACTTCTGGATAATCGTAAACCTGATCTCTATCCCGCTTTATATCCTCAAGGACCTGCATCTGACCGCCGGACTTTATGGGCTGTTTCTGGTGCTTGCGGTTGCTGGCCTCGTCGAATGGCGCAAGGCAGAACGCGCATGAAGCGGATTTGCCTGCATGGTCCCGAAAGCACCGGCAAGTCGACATTGGGCACGCGGCTTGCGGCGCATTTGGGCTGCGAAGTCGTTCCCGAATATGGCCGTGCTTATTGCGAAGCGCACGGCACCGACATTGGCATGGCTGAACTCGTCCACATCGCGCAAACGCAAGACGCCATGAACCGCGCAGCCGCTGCGCGCGAGGGCAGCGTCGTCTTGTTCGATACCGACCCTCTGATAACCTCGGTTTGGGCGCAGATGATGCTTGGCACACAGGATGCCTATTTCGACACTTTTGCGGGCTTTGCCGACCTTTATTTGCTGCTCGATATCGATTTGCCGTTCGTGGACGACGGGCTTCGCGTTTACGCGAAGGCAGAGGAACGCCAGCGCTTCTTTGACCTGTGCAAGGCGGAGTTAAATGCCCGCGCCGTGCCCTATGCCATCATCCAGGGCGAGGACGAAGCGCGGTTCACAGCCGCCCTCGCCGCAATCTCCGGCTAACCCTTCTCCAAAGCCTCGCTTACGGCTACCCAGCGTGCCTCCGCAGCCTCCTGCGCCGCGATAATCTTCCCGCGGCGCTGCGACAATTCGCCCATCGTCAGGTTCTTATATTCATTCGCCGCGGACGCAGGGTCAAACATCGCGCGATCAATCGCGCTCAACACAACCTCAAGCTTTGCGAGGTCCGCCTCGGCATCGCTGACATCGCGCTTAAGCTTGCCTTGCGCTTCACGTGCTGCGGCTTGCGCCTTCTTGTCTTCCTTGCGGTCGGCCTTGGACATCTTCTCCTTTGCAGGCCCCTTGCCCAGAATGAAGTCGGTATAATCCTCAATCGTACCCGAAAATTCGGTGGCAGTGCCATTATCGACGAGCACCAGCCGGTCGGCCGTCAGTTCCAACATGTGGCGGTCATGACTGACCAGCACCACAGTGCCTTCATATTCATTCAGTGCTTGCACGAGGGCTTCACGCGCATCGACATCCAAGTGGTTCGTCGGCTCGTCAAGGATCAGCATATGCGGCGCATCGCGGGTAATGAGCGCCAGCGCCAACCGCGCGCGTTCGCCGCCCGACAGCTTGCCGACCTTCGTCGTTGCCTTTGCGCCTGAAAAGCCGAACCGCCCCAATTGCGCGCGCACCGCGCCGGGGGTTGCGCCCTTCATCTGATGAGTCATATGCTCAAGCGGGGTATCGTCGCCGTCAAGTTCTTCGACCTGATATTGCGTAAAATAGCCAACACGCATTTTGCCCGAAGAACTCATCGCCCCTTCCATCGGCGTCAGTTGCGCTGCAAGCAGCCGCGCGAGCGTCGTCTTGCCATTACCGTTACGCCCCAGCAGAGCGATCCGGTCATCAGGGTCAATCCGCAAGTTAAGTCGCTGCAATATCGGCTTGCCAGCGGTGTAACCGACACTCGCCAGATCAAGCGTGACCAATGGCGGTTTCAATTCATCCGGATTTGGAAAGTCAAAGCTCAACGTCGGATCTTCCGCCATCGCGGCAATCGGCTGCATCCGCGCCAGCGCCTTGGCTCTGGACTGCGCCTGTTTCGCGGTCGAGGCACGCGCCGAGTTGCGTGCTACATAATCTTGAAGCTTGGCGCGTTGTGCATCCTGGCTTGCCTTGGCCGCCGCAAGCTGTGCTGCACGCTCGGCGCGTTGGCGCTCGAACGAGTCATAACCGCCGGAATAGAGCGTGGTTGTTCCGCCCTCAAGATGCAGGATATTGTCGACCACATTGTTCAGCAAATCGCGTTCGTGGCTGATCACCACCATCATCGAAGGGTAGGATTTGAGGAAGTTTTCAAGCCACAATGTCGCTTCAAGATCCAAGTGGTTTGAAGGTTCGTCGAGCAGCAACAAATCGGGTTCGGAGAACAAAAGCGCCGCCAAGGCAACGCGCATTTTCCAGCCGCCTGAATAGCTGTCCAGCGGCCGACCTTGCATTTCTTCGTCAAAACCAAGGCCAACGAGAATGCGCGCGGCACGCGCGGGCGCGGTGTACGCATCAATCGCGATCAACCGCTCGTGCAATTCGCCGAGCCGGTCGGGGTCCGCGCAATGCTCGGCCTCTTCCATCAAAGCTGCGCGCTCCACATCGCCAGCCAGCACGGTTTCGAACGGCGTTGCGGTGCCCGATGGCGCTTCCTGCGCGATATAGCCGATGCGCGTATTCTTCGGCATATCCATACTGCCGTCGTCGGCTTCCAGCTCACCGATCATCACCTTCATCAGCGTGGATTTGCCCGCGCCATTGCGGCCAATAAGGCCCACGCGCGAATAAGGCGGCAGCGTCGCGGTGGCGCGGTCCAATATGGTGCGGCCACCAAGGCGCACGGTGATTCCGTTTAGATTTAGCATATTGGCGCGCGCCTAGCAGAGGCGGACGCTTATGTCACCGCATACCGTACCGCAAACTCGGGCTGACGATATTCGCCGCTCTCCACAATCGCGCGAAGCATCTCGCCAGCGCGCCAGATATCGGCATGGCTAAGCGTCAACGGCGTTAAGCCAAAGCGCAAGATATCGGGATCGCGGAAGTCGCCGATCACGCCCTTTGCGATGAGCGCCTGCACGATTTGATAGGCATGCGGGTGCCGGAAAGAAATATGGCTGCCGCGTTTGGCAGGGTCGGCGGGAGTCACGCACTCCAGCCCTGCGGCGGTTCCGGCCGCATGAAAGATATCCCACAATGCCGCGGATTTCGCCTCGACCTGCTTCATATCAAT
>JBKBTH010000102.1:0-6609 GCA_046290915.1 Sphingorhabdus sp. | reverse complement strand
TCAACGACGCATCGTTCAGTTTTGAAACCGAAAGCAGCGCGGCGTTGGGCTTTGGCTTTCGCTGCGGTTTCCTTGGGTTGTTACACCTTGAGATCATTCAGGAGCGCCTGACGCGCGAGTTTGACCTTGACCTTATCACCACCGCGCCGTCGGTTGTGTACAAGCTGCAGCTCAGCCGGTCCAAAACCGAAGATGCGTGCGAGATGGAGCTGCACAACCCCGCCGACATGCCCGACGTCAACCGCATCGCGGAAATTCAGGAGCCATGGATTGAGGCGACGATTTACTGCCCCGACGAATATCTGGGCAGCATATTGAAGCTGTGTCAGGACCGGCGCGGCATTCAAAAGCAGCTGACCTATGTCGGTGGCCGTGCGCAGATCGTCTATGAACTCCCGCTCAACGAAGTGGTGTTCGATTTCTATGACCGGTTGAAGAGCATTTCACGCGGCTATGCCTCGTTCGATTATCACCAGATCGGCCATCGCGAAGGTGACCTTGTGAAGATGAGCGTGCTGGTCAATGGCGACGCGGTCGACGCGCTGAGCATGATCGTCCACCGCGGCACCGCCGAAGCCCGCGGCCGCGGCATGTGCGAACGCCTGAAAGACCTCATTCCCCGCCATTTGTTCAAAATCCCCATCCAAGCCGCGATCGGCGGCAAAGTTATCGCCCGCGAAACCATCGCCGCGATGCGCAAGGACGTGACGGCGAAATGCTATGGCGGCGACATCAGCCGCAAGAAAAAGCTGCTGGAAAAGCAGAAAAAGGGCAAAGCCAAGATGCGCGAGTATGGCAGCGTCAGCATCCCGCAGGAGGCGTTTATCGCGGCGTTGCGGATGGGCGAGGAGTAAGCATTTGGCCGCTGCGCAATATACCTAATATTTTCAAAAATATTAAAAACTTTTTCTAACTGAAATGCTTACTGCTTGGCCTTCTGGATCAAGAATTGCAGACTGATAATTGATCGGCGTTAAGCCCAGACCATCCCGAACCCGGGGGCGGGTGTTAAGCAGGTTTTTGACCGACAGCGAAAGTCGTGTCCCTTGAAGGACCTTGGGAGAATTCGGGCCTAGCCGATCACCCAGATTGTAGAAGAAATTGACGTCAACCGATGGGCGGTAGGTGAACCGTAATGCAGCAGTGTTGACCCCACCGGCTTGGACATATGCAGCGCTTAGCCATTTAAGCGATAGGTTGGTGCCAAGGCTGCGTTTATATAAACCTGCCCGTATGTCGATTTCATGCCGCGATCGTACACCAAACCCATCAGGCGCTCCTACGCGCAAGACTTCAAGGGCGGAATCGTCTTTCGTCAAGAAAAGCAGGTCCTGCACGCGCCAAATGTGATAGATGCTCAGGAAGATACGATTATTGGCATCCACCAGAATGTCGGATTCTGGGCTGCCCTGTTCAACAGTCTGAATGGTTATTTTCGACCCTGTTGGAAACTTTGACTGCAAAAAAGATGTGGGATCGGCACCGGGCGGAATCCTGAAAAAATCGGCATCATTATCGTCCTCCGCACCCCCCAAAGATCGGCTCCAGTTGAGGCCAATTCTTACTTGGCTTTGTTTTGACCGCGCAAGATTAAGTGGTCGGTTATCGATACGTGTCAGGCGGCCCGAACTTTCGCGGATAAATCGCGCGGGAAATGCAGCTTCGAAGAGTGCTGTCGCAACCGGGAATGTACCAACCGGATTGTCAGTCTGTGTGCGGATGTAGTCGACGCTTAAAGTGAAGGCCTTTTTTTCAAAGGGTCTCACATAGCCAGAAAGGTTCACAAACCTGCGTTTGTCGGAGAGAAGGGCGGAATTGCCACCAAAAACCTGCACAATATTTTCAGCTTGCCCGGATCTATAGTCGAACACCGGGACATTGGCTGTGACGATAGCTGGCAGGCCTCGCAAGCCAAGATCGGGCGCGCTGGCTTGATTTGCAAATGTTGCGCCGAACTGCACCATGTCAAATGGACGCCAATCAACCCCATAGCCGCTGCTTACCAAAGTCCCGTAATCTGAAAATCGTTCCGCTTTCACGCTCGCGTTGAGCGATAAATCCCCCAGCCAAACCGGGGTTGCTGTGTTGCTACGGGCAACGGGAAAATCAATATCCGCTGAAACCGCTGCCCGATTTTGAACCAAGAATAGCGGCTGCCCATTACCGTTTGATGCGTAAGATTTGAATACCCGCCGTTCGACAGTTTCATTCAGGCTGACGAAAATCGGCCCGGCTGGCAAATCAAGAATAGTCCCGCTTTGACCGAAATTTGCCGACGTAGCGTTGTTTCGGAATTGAGAGATGTTAACAGCGACATGCGGCTTGCCAAGGCCATTAATCGTTATGTTACGCGTCAGATCGGATCCCCCCGTCGTAAACCAGCGCCATTTGCCCAACTGTCCGTTTAGTGAAAACGCTATTCGGGCCGTCCGATCCTGACTGGTCTGTTGCAAACGGTCAAAATCGCCTAACCCAAGTAGCCTTTCGCGTTTGGCAAGGATGAAGCCACCATTGAGGCTATATGCGATGCCGCCGAATATATTGCCGCCAATTGCCGCATTGCCAGCCAAGCTTTGGCTGTTCGGCAAGAGCGAGCGAACCGAACCTTGGCCCATGTTTTCCTTGGACTGGACGATGTTCCGTTCACTTTCTGTAAGTGCGCTTGACTGGCTGTAGTCAATATTAGCAACATAGCGCGTGTCGTTTCGGATCAGAATATAAGAAGGATTAAAGCCGATTGTGTTTCGGCCACCCTCGCTCGGTGCCGCAAATAAGAACCGAGCTCTTTTCTGGTTGTAATTTTGAAAAATAACAATGTTTACGACCTTCTGGTTGGCGGGATATCCATACTTTAAGGCCAGTTCCTCAGTAAATATCTCTGTCCGTTCAATCGCTTCGGTCGGAATGCTAGAAACCTCTGCAAAACCAGAAACGCGCTTTCCATTCACTAGGACGATCGGCGGTAGGGGACCTTGACCACGATTACTCGTCACCTGCCCACCGAGTGCTACAATCAACTCGCCGATATCTTCGGCACCATAAGCCGCAATGTCACTCGGATTAAGTGTGCGCATCGGGCGCGTATCCCCAACGACCGCTCCGCGTGGTTTTGCGCCAAATACAGATAGGGGGTCATCCATCGACTTTTCGGGCTGATCCGCCAGAGGAGTTTGTTGCCTGTCAAATTTGGCATCAGCTCGCTGCGGGTCGCGCGGTATTGACGGCGTTGGTCCGCTTTGTGCGAAACTCGGTGTTCCCAAAAACAAAAGTGAAACGAAATAATATCGCGATAACATAGTCCGTAAATCACTTCAGACTAAAACATTTAGCGGCATTTTGCATTCGCCTATCCGAAATCATCCACGCTTTGAAATCTTCATCAAGCTCTTTGAAATCGCCGTCCTTATTTCCTAGCTTCAGTTCGCTCATTATAAATTCACCAATTGGTATTCCGCGTCTGAACGCGATGACCAAATCCGTGATTACATGTCGGCCTTTCAAGCGTGTACGAAGATACTCATCAAAACCACTTACCATGGCATAAAATACCGGGGTCTCTTTACTGCTCGACACAAATGACAAGAAGCCAGCGGGTTGAGAGGGATGAGCTGGCAAGCGAAGCTCAGGATGTGTCATAGACAAGAATTTTTTGAACGATAGCAAGCCCGACGTCCGAGCATACAGGGATAATTCGCATCGCCTTCGAGCCCGGTTGCCCGGTCCCTCAAACGACACAGATGCCATTTCGTCTAACCAATCAGGCGCATCGCCTCCATATTGATTTACCCGCGTGTTGGGGATCAAAAAACGAATAAAAAGACTGTGGCCTATTTCGTGCCGTAGCACGTGAATCTCGGGAGGCGGTGTTTTAGACTTGCGCCCTTGGCTGAAAGCCCAAGCATAAACGATGATGTTGTTTTCATCCGTTTCGTCCCATCCATGTTTTCCACAATTTTCGTCGACTATGCCAAAGTTGGCGTTGCTTATCCTAAGCTCTGAACTTGCTTTAGATTTTGCCGCCATACCCTCGCGTATGGCAGCTTGACGGTATTTTTTTGTACCAAAACATAACCAAAATTAGTTTTGCCGCGCTGACAAATGGGGTCACGGGTATGTTCAGCCAAATGAAACATTGCAGCGCCGGCAAAGAACAACTCATAAAAAATAAATCTAAATCGTAGTTGCAGTAAAATCTAGAAAAATATTGTTAAATTTATTTTTCCGGCCATCACCAATTTCTTGTGTTCCGGAGATCAATAAATTTTTTTCGTCAATACTTGCCTTAAATTTTGATATTGGCTTTGAATTCATATAAAATTCTATAACATTTTTATTTACTTTTATGCCTTCGATTTTTGTCCATTGGCCATTCGATATATTCGCTCGTCCCGACCAATCGCCATTCTCAAACCTAAACTCAAGAATCCACCTGCCAGAAGACGAAATATCGTGACTTTCGAATTGTCCGTGAAAATTCGGCTCCCCCAAAACCGCTCCAGCCGCTTCTACATCGGTAACAGCGAACAATGGCGCAGCGAGTAACGCAGCAGAAAATAGTGGAGCAAAAATGGCCATCATAACCAGTGAAACTGACCGGTTTTTTGAAACGTATTTCATGGCATTTAGACCTTAAAACAAAAATTCATAAAAACCGGCCTCCAGTTTCCATTAAGATATCTGGCCAGTCGAACTAACATCAGATCTAATGATATATTCGGCAACGTTTTCTCCGTCGACTGTTCTAATGATCTTGATACCAACTATGCGACAATTAGCCTGTGACGTTTGGAATTTGGCCTGCTCTGCTCGTGCCATATTTGGCATAGCTATCGCTAATATAGTGCAGAATAAAATCGCAATTTTCATGATTATGTCCTTCTACTAACGGTGGATACACTCGTTGTTATTCTGGACCAGTCGAAAAAACTAAATTTTTTCAATAACTTGTCAAGCAAAAAGTATTTGCGCTTAAATTATTCGTGAATTAACCGATATGGTTCCCTTTAGGGAAGCTGTTATTCTGGGAGAGTGACCAATAAAGTCATCGGCGTCCGAGATATCGTCATCCTGAACTCGTCTCATGATCTTAATGTGGTGTTGCGCAAAATAAGATCCTGAAACAAGTTCAGGATGACGGCGTGTTGTGCAATAGCGGCGCGGACGAATGAGAAGGAAATTTGGGTGCGATATGTTGGCCTTTTGCTTTTGCTGTGCGCGGCGGGATGTGCGCCGGTGGGTAATGTTGTGACCGAGACTGCGGCACCGAAGCGCCTCATGGTATGGGACGATCTGCTCTCGCGGCCAAAGCCTGTGGCGGACGCGACGGTCAGCTATGGCGCGGATGCCTTGCAGGTGGTCGATGTTTGGAAGCCGGCGGGTGCTGGCCCGCATCCGGCGGTGGTGATGATCCATGGCGGATGCTGGCAGACCGAAATTGCCGAGCGCGACATCATGAACTGGATCGCCGATGACCTTCGTAAAGCGGGTGTGGGCGTGTGGAACATCGAATATCGCGGGGTGGACCGGGGCGGTGGCTATCCGGGGACATATCAGGATGTCGGCGCTGCGGCGGATATGTTTGCGGCCAAGCGCGCGGAGTTTGGATTTCGCACGGACGCGCCGGTGGTGACGATTGGCCATTCGGCTGGCGGGCATTTGTCGCTGTGGCTTGCGCGGCGGTCTGCTCTGGCACAGGGCGATGCATTGCGCGGTGTTGCGCCTTTGCAGGTTGATCTTGCGATATCGCAGGGTGGTCTGCCCGATTTGCGCGCGCAAATGATGCTGCCCGACCATGGTTGCGGCAATGAGGCGGCGACCAAGATGGCGGGTGATGCGTTTGCGCGTGTGTCTCCGCCGGAAATGCCCAAGGGCCGCGCGCGCGAGTTGCAGTTCAACAATGATCTCGACAGCATATCGCCGCCGTCGTTCGGCGCGGCTTATGGCACAGAAATGGTGACCACGCCGAATGAAGGCCATGCCGAGCTTATCGCACCAGAGACCGTCTCCTGGGGCAAGCAGCGCGCGGTGATATTGAAGGCGTTTGGCCTGAAGGCGCCAAAGCCGTGACGTTGGAGCAAGCGCAGGCACTGGATGCCGCCGACCCGCTGGCGCAATATCGCGCGCAGTTCATGTGTCCGGATAATGTGATTTATCTCGATGGCAATTCGCTGGGGCAAATGCCGCTGTCTACCGTGACAGCGGGGACCGAGCTGCTGAATCATGCGTGGGGCCAGCGGTTGATCCGAAGCTGGAACGAAGGCTGGATCGATGCGCCGCAGCGCGTTGGCGCAATGACCGCGCCGCTGATTGGGGCCGAGGCGGATGAGGTGATCTCCGCGGATTCGACCTCGGTGAACCTGTACAAGCTGATCGTCGCGGCGCTCCGGCTCAATCCAGCGCGCAAGGTCGTGGTCAGTGAGGCGGGGAATTTCCCGACGGACTTGCACATTGCCGAGGGTGCAGTTGCGGCTGTGGCGGGGGCAGAGCTGCGTGTCGTGGAACGCGGCGCGCTGGCGGACGCGTTGGGTGATGACACCGCGCTGTTGATGCTGACGCATGTGCATTACAAGACCGCTGAACGCTTCGACATGGCGGCGTGGACCAAGGCGG
>JBKBTH010000101.1:0-6621 GCA_046290915.1 Sphingorhabdus sp. | reverse complement strand
CGGTTGAAGCGCCTGTTTTCGACGTTGACGTTCTCATCTCGCGCATTGCCGCTCTTGAACAGCGGGTGTCTGAACAAGACGACGCCCTGCGCCGCGTTCTTTCCACCATGATCGATTGGATGGATAAAGAAGGTAATGTTGAGGCCCGGTTGGTTCAAAAAAGCCGTGCGGCTTGACGCCCTTTGGCGCGAATGAAAGGACGAACCGCTGGTGCGTAACGCGCTTTCCGTTGACGTTGAGGACTGGTTCCAGGTGGGGGCGTTTGAAACCGTCATCACGCGTGACAGCTGGGCTACGCTTGAATGCCGCGTGGAACGCAACACCGATGCAGTTCTGGAGCTGTTCGACGAAGCACGCGTAAAAGCGACCTTTTTCACGCTCGGCTGGGTCGGCGAACGCTACCCCGCCCTGATGCGCCGCGTTGTTGATGCCGGACATGAAATCGCCAGCCACGGTTATGGCCATGACCGCGTTTTTACCTTCACTCCGCAGCAATTTGCTGACGACATCGCGAAGACGCGGAAGATATTAGAGGATGCAACTGGCCACGCTGTGACCGGTTACCGCGCGCCAAGTTTTTCCATCGATCAACGCACGCCATGGGCGCACGAGATTTTGGCGGAACATGGATATGCATATTCATCGAGCGTAGCCCCCATCAAGCATGACCATTATGGTTGGGCAGAGGCCCCGCGTTTCGCGTTCCGGCCAGTCTCCGGCAGCAATTTCGTCGAGATACCGGTTACAACAGTTGAGCTGGGACCAAAGCGCCTCGCAGCTGGCGGTGGTGGTTTCTTCCGAATTTTGCCATATGCTTTTTCAAAGTGGGCCTTGCGTAAAGTGAATGTCCATGATGGCCGTCCAGCGATCATCTACTTCCATCCATGGGAAATCGACCCCGGCCAACCGCGCGTGGCGAACGCGCCGTTAAAGTCAAAGCTGCGGCATTACACGCGGCTGGACGACATGGCGGACAAATTGCGCCGGTTGACCGGTGATTTCCACTGGGAGCGGCTGGATGCGATTGCGGCGTTGGAGCAGGCACGGCTGTCATGAACGCGCCCTTGTTTCAGCAACAGGCGACCGTGCGGCTGGCCGATTTGTCGGATCCAGCGGACGTGGCAATGCTTGAAAAATGGATTGCTGGCCATCCGGATGCATTGCCCTTCCATCAACCAAAATGGCTATTGGCTGTGGAACAAGGTACCGGCCAGCAAGCGCATATGCTGGTGGCGCAATCGAATGACAGCATAACCGGGTTGTTGCCATTTCACCTGATTCATTCGCCTTTGTTCGGGCGTGCGCTGGTTTCGTCAGGTTTCGCCGTAGGCGGCGGGATTTTAACGCGGGATCCAGCATCGGGCCGCCGTTTGGCCGCCGAGATATGCGCGCTTGCCGAGCGATGGAGCTGCCCGTCGGTCGAGCTCCGCGGTGGTTGGATACCGCACGGCGAGCGCTGGACCGAAAAGTGCGACGCACACGCCAATTTTATCAAGCCATTGCAAGCTGACGATGATGCGGAGCTTTTGGCAATTCCGCGCAAGCAGCGCGCGGAAGTGCGCAAGGCGCTGGAAAACGAACTGACTGTCGAGAATGGCCGCTCCGCGCGCGATATGGATTTGCATTATGCCGTCTATGCCGAAAGTGTCCGCAATCTTGGAACGCCGGTCTTTCCAAAACGCCTGATGGAAGCGGTAATGCAGCAATTTGGCGCCGATGCGGATATTTTGACCGTTCTGCATGAGGGCAGGCCCGTGGCGAGTGTCCTGAGCCTCTATCATCGCAGTGTTGTCATGCCCTATTGGGGGGGTGGCGTTTGGGATGCGCGCCGGCTTCGCGCGAATGACCTGATGTATTATGCGCTGATGAACCATGCCCGAAAAAGGGGATGCACGCATTTTGATTTTGGCCGGTCGAAAGTTGCGTCAGGCGCATATCAATTCAAGAAAAACTGGGGTTTTGAGCCCGAGCCAATGGCTTACGCATTTTACACGTATGATGGTCAGGCACCGCGCGACATCAACCCCAATAGCCCGAAATACCGGGCGCAAATTGCTCTATGGCAAAAGCTGCCATTGGATGTGGCCAATCGTCTCGGCCCATGGATTTCCCGAGGGCTGGGATAATGGAAGAAATATTGTTTTTCGCCCATCGGGTTCCATGGCCGCCCGACCGGGGCGACAAAATCCGGTCGCACCATATCCTGAATTATCTCTCTCAAATGGCGCCGGTGCATGTCGGTGCTTTTGCCGATAATGAGCGCGACATGGGCTTCGCTGACGCTATGGGTGCAAGCTTGGCGTCCAGCCATGTCGAAATCCGAAACAAGCCAACATGGCTGGCCGGTCTGGAAGCTTTGGCTAACGGAAGTCCGGTTTCCGTTGCCAGTTTTGCGAGCGCATCCATGGCGGCATGGGTGCGCGGTGTGCTGACATCGCGTCCGATTAGTCACATTTTCTGCTTTTCGGGTCAAATGGCGCAATATGTGCCAACGGACTTTACAGGCCGTTTCGTCATGGACTTTGTCGATGTCGATAGCGCTAAGTTTGAAAGCTACGCCGATATCGGAAACCCCGTCATGCGTTGGGTGAACGCGCGAGAAGGTCGACTGCTTTCCGGTTTTGAACGCGATGTCGCAATGCGCGCGGATGTAAGCATGTTCGTGAGCGATGCCGAAGCCGAACTCTTTCGGACACGAAGCGGCGTAACTGAAGCACATGCGCTGGGTAACGGCATCGACACGGTATTTTATGATCCGGAAGCAACCTTCAAGAGCGTTCATCCGCCCTTTGCAGACCCGTTGATCGTCTTCACAGGACAAATGGACTACCGCCCGAATATCGAGGCTGTGACAATATTCGCGAACGAAGCGATGCCGATCATTCGCGCAGCCAACCCCGAAGCAACTTTTGCCATTGTTGGCCGCAATCCGACCGCCGCCGTCAACGACTTGTCGGCATTACCCGGGGTTCAAGTGACTGGCGCAGTCGATGACGTCCGCAGTTGGCTCGCCGCAGCAGATGTGGTCGTCGCGCCGCTCCGCACGGCGCGTGGCATCCAGAATAAGGTGCTTGAGGCTATGGCGATGGCAAAGCCCGTTGTGGCTTCTCCAGCCGCCGCAGAGGGCATAGAAGCGGAGGCAGGCGTCCATTTCTATGTAGAGGACGGCGCGCGTGCAGAAGCCGAGCGGGTATGCGCTTTGCTTGCTGACACTGCCGCGATGCAGCGCGTCGGCCATGCGGCGCGGGCGCATGTCATCGCGAGTTATGGTTGGGAACAACAGCTCGCACCGCTCCAGCACATGATGGGCGCTGCTTGATGAACCTTACCTCAACCTTGCAACGTCAGTCTGCGCGACCTGCGATGACTCAGTGGCAGCATTCGCTGATTGGGCTTGGCATCGCGTGGGGCCTGTTGCTCGTTATATTCCAGCAGGACGCTGCCGACATGGTCGGCATCTGGTGGAACAGCTCAACCTTTAATCATTGCCTGTTGATCGTGCCTGTCGTTGGATGGCTCGTATCCCAGCGCAAGGAACAATTGGCCGCGCTCACGCCGCAATCATGGGCGCCTGCGCTGATCTACGCAGCGATTGGCGCATTTGGCTGGCTGCTTGGCGAAGCCGCAGGTCTTGCGGTGGCCCGGCAACTTGGGCTGATTATGATGTTGCAGGGTGCAGTTGTCCTAACGCTCGGCCCAAATGTTGCGCGCGGATTGCTGTTCCCCTTATTCTATATGTTCTTCCTGCTTCCCATTGGCGAAGAAGCAGTGCCAATCCTTCAGACGGTCACGGCGCACATGTGCATGGCATTGCTGGATTGGGTTGGCATTCCAGCGCATCTCGATGGGATATTCATCACGACGCCGACCGGCTATTTCCGTGTGGCTGAGGCCTGTTCGGGCGTGAAATTTCTCATCGCGATGATGGCTTATGGCGTGCTCGTGGCCAATCTGTGTTTCAACAGCTGGCAGCGCCGCTTTGCGTTTCTTGTGGTCTGTTTCGTCGTGCCGATATTGGCGAATGGCGTGCGCGCCTTTTCAACGATTTACATCGCGCATTTCCAAGGTATCGAATTTGCCGCCAGCCTTGATCATGTGGTCTACGGTTGGGTCTTCTTCGGCATCGTGATTGCTCTAGTAATGGCGGCAGGCTGGCGCTTCTTTGACCGGCGACCTGACGCAGAAGCGTTTGATCCGGCCTTGCTTCAGGGGCCAGTTCGGGGCACCTTAAACATCAAATATGCGCTGGCTGCCTTATTGCTCGTGGCCATGGTACCCTTTGGCTGGTCGGCCTATGTATCTGCGCGGTCGTCGCCTGTGCCAGACCGCATCGTCCTCCCCAAGGTGGCGGGATGGGAGATTGTCCCTTATAGCCCCAACGTGCATTGGACACCGCGTTTTGTCGGCGCGAGCCATTATCTATCGGGCCGCTACCGAAACGCCGCAGGGCAAGAGGCTGATCTGTTCGTGGTCGTTTACGACCGGCAGAGCGAAGGGCGTGAACTGGTTGGATTCGGGCAAGGCGCGGTAGACCCTAACGGCCATTGGTCGTGGTCAGCAAACCTATCCGCGCCGCCAGCGGGACGCGCCGAGCGTATTAAAACCAAGGGCGCCGCACGCTATGTTGTCAGCTTCTACCGCGTCAACGGCGTGACCACTGGATCGGCACCGCGCGTAAAGCTCGCAACGCTTCAGGCGCGGCTGTTCAATGGCAATCAACAGGCCGTTGCTATCCTTGTTTCTGCAGAGGACACCAACGCTGCGCCCGCGCGTCCAGCGGTTGACGCATTCGTCTCCGCCTTGGGCGATATCGATAAAGTGGCTGACCGCTTCGCTGGATTGCGTTAGGGGCGCGGCATGTGTGGCATAGCCGGAATTTTTCACTTGGAAACTGCCAAGCCCGTTGACCCTGATCGGGTGAAGCGGATGACGGATGCCATCGCGCATCGTGGCCCCGACGGATCAGGCGTGTGGACTGCGCCGGGTGTTGGGCTGGGGCACCGGCGGCTGTCGATTATCGATCTGGAGGGTGGCGCGCAGCCAATGCACTCCGATGATGGCGCGCTCACGCTTACTTTCAATGGTGAGATTTATAATTTCCAAGCGCTGCGTCAGGTACTTGAAGCTGCCGGCTATGAATTTCACACACATAGCGACAGCGAAGTGATCTTGCAGGGTTGGCGGCATTGGGGCGCAGACTGTGTGTCGCATTTTCAGGGCATGTTTGCCTTTGCCATCCACGATGCGCGTACAAAGCAGCTGTTCATCGCACGCGACCGGGTTGGCGTTAAGCCGTTGTTCTACGTGCCAATCGCTGACGGCAGCGTCTTGTTCGGGTCCGAGCTAAAGGCACTAACGGCGCATCCCGCATTGCGCCGCGAGATTGCTGTATCCGCCGTCGATGACTTCATGGCCTTTGGCTATGTGCCCGACCATGCCTGTATATTGCGCGGCGTGAAAAAGCTGCCAGCGGGGCATCATCTGACGCTGCAACAAGGCCGCCCTTTGCCGGCGCCTGTGCAATATTGGGATATTGATTACTCAAAACGCGCGCGCGGCAGTCAAGGCGAGTTGTCTGAAGAATTGCTGCGTTTGCTGCGCCAAGGTGTCACCTCGCGGATGGTGGCTGACGTTCCCTTGGGAGCGTTTTTATCAGGCGGTGTGGACAGCAGCGCGGTGGTCGCGCTGATGGCAGAGGCGTCCCGGCAACCGGTGAAGACATGCTCGATCGGGTTTGACGTCGCTGCGGTTGATGAAAGCGCTTACGCCGAACGGATCGCGCGCCGGTTTGCGACGGATCACCGCTCGCGCAAGGTTGCTGCCGATGACTTCGGCCTGATCGACAAGCTTGCTTATCATTTTGACGAACCATTTGCTGATGCCTCCGCATTGCCCACCTATCGTGTGTGCGAGATGGCGCGTGAAGACGTCACCGTGGCCCTCTCGGGCGATGGAGCCGACGAAGCCTTGGCTGGTTACCGGCGCCATGTTTTCCACCATAAGGAAGAACAAGTCCGCAATATGTTGCCGCAATCCTTGCGCGGCCCGTTGTTTGGCGGACTGGGCCAGATATATCCGAAGGCGGATTGGGCACCCCGGCCATTGCGCGCCAAAACGACATTGCTGTCACTCGGTCGCACTGGTCCGGAGGGCTACACCGACGCGGTCAGCCTGACGAACCCCGCAGCGCGCCATAGCCTATACTCCGACCGCATGCGCAGCATGGTCGGAGGCTATCGGGCTGAAGAATTCATGGAGCAGCTGATGATCAATGCGCCTGCGCGAAGCGGGCTTGATCAGGCACAATATGCGGACATGAAGATGTGGTTGCCCGGCGACATACTGACCAAGGTTGACCGTATGAGCATGGCGGTCGGTCTTGAGGCGCGCGAACCTTTGCTCGACCATCATTTGCTCGAATTTGCGGCGAGCTTGCCTGAAAAAATGCGGATCCGCAGCGGGCAGGGTAAATGGTTGCTGAAGAAGACGATGGAACCCTATCTGCCAAGTGACATATTGTACCGTCCCAAAATGGGCTTTGTGACGCCAATCGATGCTTGGTTTCGCGGGTCATTGGCACCGCAAGCGCGTGCGCTTTCGACGAGCCTTGTGTTCTCGCAA
>JBKBTH010000100.1:0-6633 GCA_046290915.1 Sphingorhabdus sp. | reverse complement strand
GTTCCCGCCATTGACGGCGCTGAATTTGCACGTTTGTTTACACTGAATGTTACAGCGCAGCAGGTGCTGATGGCATCATTCGATGCGTTGTTGCGCAAATCTGATGCTGGTCGCCTCTTGGCGCTTACATCATCGGTTGGTTCCGCACCGCGCGCATTCTGGGGCGCATATGGCGCATCAAAGGCAGCGCTCGAAACGCTTGTGACCAGCTATGGCGAAGAAGTGAAGAACTTGTCCGCGGTGCGCACGGCAATCATCGATCCGGGCCGTACGCGCACCCAAATGCGGGCGAAAGCCTATCCGGGCGAAGACCCTGCAACGGCGAAAGAGCCATCGGTTGTTGCCGAAGCAATCGTAGCGCTGCTTACCTCCGAATTTGATTCTGGGCACAGGCTGGTCGTCGAGGGCTAGACATTGTGTTGTCACCCTGAACTCGTTTCAGGGTCTTAATTCAAACCACCGGCGTAAAGTATGATCCTGAAACGAGTTCAGGATGACGATGCTAGTCGGATGACGACGTTTTGTGCCTTACCCCTTCACCACCTCATGCGCCTTTAACGCGCGCTCTCGCGCCGCTTTGTGGCCGATGATTTTGCGCGGATAGTTTTTGGGTCGCGCGCCATATTCATCGGGGTCATGAATATGCGGCTCTTGCAAACCGGCAAGCTCTGGCACCCATTCGCGGATATAACGTGCGGCGTCGAATTTCTCGGACTGCGATAGTGGCGCCATGATGCGTACGAACATATTGCTGTCGACGCCCGTCCCGGCGGTCCACTGCCAATTAACGCTGTTGCTGCCGTAATCGGCATCGACCAGCGTGTCCCAAAACCACTTTTCGCCTTCACGCCAATCAATTAGCAAATGTTTGATTAGGAACGATGCCGCGATCATACGAACGCGGTTGTGCATCCATCCGGTCGCCCACAATTGCCGCATCCCGGCATCGACGATTGGATAACCTGTTCTGCCCTTCGTCCATGCGACAAAATCAGCCGTTACCGCTGGATCGGACAGATCGCGCCAAGGCAGCCTGTCAAATGCATCGCGCGCATTCTTCGCACCATATTCGGGCATCTGGACGATGACATTTTGTGCATAATCGCGCCACACCAGTTCTTTCAAAAATACATCAACTGACCCGCCCGCATGCATCGTCGCATGCCAGCAAGTGGACGGTGAGATTTCGCCAAAATGGAGATGTGGTGACAGAAACGACGAACCCGCAACTGAGGGCAGATTGCGCCTCTCGTCATAATATTTGGCTTTATCCGTAAAACCCTCAAGCCGTTTTCTGGCCCCTGCCTCACCCGGAGTCCAGTTGTCGACCATGCCGCTTGACCAATCTGGCTTGGTCGGCAGTAGACCCCATTCGTCCAGACTTTCGCTCGTTGGCCAGTTCTCGGGCGCGGTAATGTGCGTGGGGGGTGCCAGCGGAACCGGCGGGGGCATGTGCTGCCACAGCGCGCGCATGAATGGCGTGTAGATCTTATACTGCCCACCGCTACCCGTTGTCACGCTTCCTGCGGGCAACAGATAGTTGCCGTCGTGGCAGACGAATGCGCAGCCTGCACCAACGCCACTTGCAACGGCCTTTTCCGCATTGCGCCACCATGGTTCGTAATGCCGCATGCAATGAATGGCAGAAGCACCGGTTTCCGAAGCCAGCGCGCACAACACTTCGTCGGACTTCCCTGAACGCAAAATCAACTGCGATCCCAATGCGCGCAATTCGGCATCCAGCACAGTCAAGCTATGGTGCAGCCACCAACGCGAAGCCCCGCCCATCTTGCGATGCTTTGGCGTGTCGTCATCAAGGATGTACACCGGAATAACCGGCGCGCCAGTTGCGACTGCAGCAGCCAGTGCAGGCTGGTCCGCAAGCCGAAGATCGCGGCGCAGCCAAAGGATAACCGGGGCCGTCATTTGTTTTCAACTCCAATGGGAAAATACATACTAAACCGGTCGCCGACCAATGGGTCAGAAAAGCGCTGGTCGGATACCTTCAACGTCCTGCCTGCCCCTTCACCGACAATCTCGGCAACGGGCATACGTGACCAGAACAACAGCGGCGAACCACTGACGATATGGGCCTCAAAAGCCTTGGCGTCTTCGGGCCCCATATAATGCGCATGAACGACGTCATCGACCCGCGCGTCATCGAACGCCGTGTAGGCGCCCTGACCATAATGGCTGTCGTCGCGCCAAAGCACTTCCCGTTTCCAAAATTGCACCGGCATAGGATTGGCTACGACCAGAGTTGGTACGATCTTGTGCTGTTGCTTAACGGCTTGGGTAGTCAACTGCTCTGCCCTGCCCGTGATGAGCCCATTGGCTAAAATGTAAGCGCAAATTGCCGCAAAACTGGCCAAGGCAGGTGTGCGCCAATTTCTGGCTCCTTTGCGTTCGCGGCGAAGCGAAAACCAAACGCCTAAAACCAGCGCCGCCCACAACCAGATATCGATGATGAATAAGGTATCGCCATAAAACCACTGGCTCGAAAACGGCTCCAACAGGCGGATGCCATAGCTGTTAAACCAGTCGAAAAGTGGGTGGCTCAAGCAACCGATATAGGCCAGCGCTAACAGCCAGCCTTTATGCACTGGCAACCTTTTCTCAGGCCGCTTCCCACGCCGTGTCTGCCACGCGTCAAACCACAGCATGACGCCCCATAAGAGCACCGGTAGCACCAGCATGGCAATTGGACCGTGCGTCAGGCCACGTCGGATTGCCAAATGCTGCTGCCCGCCCAGCAAAGTCGCCACCGCGTCAATATCGGGGATGTTCGCAGCAATAATCAGCGTCGGCATGGCAAGGCCTGTCCGACGCTTCAAACCCATCTGCCCAATCAACGCGCCGACAAGGCTATGTGTGAGATTATCCATGCTCGTTAGCTGGCCGAATGCCGTTTGCGTTGCAATACGGCGTTATCGCTAGCCAACAATTAAGCCTCGGGATGCCCTTCTTCGACGGTCCAGGTCTGGCCCTTGGCAAGCAACTTGCCGAGATCAGGTGCTTTACCTGCGCTGGCCGACTCGTTCTGTGCGATGACGGCATCGTTGAAGGTCGGGCGCGGATCATCGTATAGAACGCCCAGTGCCATCGGGAATTCGCCGAACGGCATTTCCACGAGCATGTGCGCGAGTGAACGGTTGGTGACATCGTGGACGATGACACCCGCGCTTTGCCAATCGCCATCGACGACGTCGACAACCTTCAACGTCAGGCCAACGCGATCAAGCGCGATGCCTTTGGTACCGCCCGACTTTTCGCTGCCGAACAACATCGGCTCACCATTGCGTAACCACAGTTGATGGCCGTCGGCACCCTTTGGCGCTGCGAAGTCTTCAAACACGTCCTTGTTATAAACGATGCAATTTTGGAAGATTTCGATGAATGCTGCGCCACGATGAGCATGCGCTGCCTTCAATACTTCGGGCAGGTTCTTCGACACATCGAACCCACGCGCAACGAAGCGTGCGCCTGAACCCAGCGCAAACGCGCAGGGCGTAGCTGGACGGTCAACCGAGCCATAAGGCGTCGACGGGCTGTTGGTGCCAATGCGGCTGGTGGGCGAATATTGCCCTTTGGTAAGGCCGTAAATTTCGTTGTTGAACAGCATGATCTGGCAATCCAGATTCCGGCGGAGCAAATGCATCGTGTGGTTGCCGCCAATCGACAGCGCGTCGCCATCACCAGTGATGATCCACACATCGAGATCGGGATTGGCCAGCTTTACACCCGTCGCAACCGCGGGCGCGCGGCCGTGGATGGTGTGGAAGCCATATGTTTCCATATAATAGGGGAAACGCGACGAACATCCGATACCGCTGATGAACACGGTATTCTCAGGCGTTCCGCCAATCTCTGGCATTGTGCGCTGCACCGCCTTCAAGATCGCGTAATCGCCGCAACCGGGGCACCAGCGAACTTCCTGGTCAGTTTCCCAATCCTTGGGCGTTGTAGCTTTAACGGGGGTCATATCGTTCATGATAAAGCACTCTCAATCGCAGCTTCAATTTCGGCGATGGTAAACGGTTGGCCAGACACCTTGTTCACGGGCTTGGCATCCACGAGGAACTGGTCACGCAGCAATGTTTTGAGCTGTCCGGTGTTCATCTCGGGCACGATGACCTTCTCGAAGCTCTTCAACAACTCGGCCATGTTTTTGGGCATTGGCCAAATGTGGCGAATGTGGACATGGGCGACATCAACGCCTTCCGCGCGCTTGCGGCGCACAGCCTGCTTGATGGGTCCGAAGGTTGAACCCCAGCCGACAACAGCCAGCTTTGCGCCGGACGCGCCCTGCTCGACAATCTGATCAGGGATGCTGTCGGCGACATTGTTTACCTTCGCCGAACGGATGTCTGTCATCGCTTGGTGGTTGGCAGGTGCATAGTTGATGTGGCCGGTATCGACTTCTTTCTCGATCCCGCCAATCCGGTGGAGAAGACCTGGTGTACCGGGCTTCACCCATGGGCGCTTCAGCTTGTGATCACGCGCATAGGGCTTGAAGCCATCTTCAGGCACGCTTTCGAGGAACTCGACCGGGAACGGCTTATACTCTTCCAGATCGGGCACCAGCCAAGGCTCAGCCGCGTTGGCGATATATCCGTCGGTCAGAAGCATGACAGGAGTCATATACTCAACGGCAATCCGCACAGCCTCGACCGCGCAATCGAAACAATCAACCGGCGAGCGCGCTGCGATGACGGGCATTGGAGCGTCGCCGTTACGGCCATAGACGGCTTGATACAGATCGGACTGCTCGGTCTTGGTAGGCAGGCCCGTCGAAGGACCGCCACGCTGGCTGTTGACGATAACCAAGGGAAGCTCGGTCATAATAGCGAGGCCCATCGCCTCACCCTTCAACGCGATGCCAGGGCCAGACGAGCTGGTGACACCAAGCTGTCCTGCATAGCTTGCGCCGATCGCCGAACAAATCGCAGCAATTTCATCTTCGGCCTGAAATGTGGTAATTCCATATTCTTTCAAGCGGCTGAGATGATGCAAAATGGCAGATGCAGGCGTAATTGGGTAACCGCCGAAAAACATCTTCAGTCCGGCCAATTGTGCACCGGCGACCAAGCCGTATGAGATCGACTCAGCGCCCGTAACTGTACGATAAAGCCCAGCCGGCGCAGGCGCGGCATCCACATGATATTGCTTCAGCGGGCCAGCCAATTCAGCCGTCTCGCCATAAGCGTGACCAGCATTCAGTGCCGCGATATTGGCGTCGGCCAAAACCTGATTCTTTGCAAACTTCGCGTTCAGCCAATCGATAATCGGCTGACGATCGCGATCAAACATCCACAGCGCGAGGCCAAGCGTCCACATATTTTTGCAGCGCAGCGCATCCTTGTTGCCCATGCCGAATGGCTTGACGGCTTCAAGTGTCAGCGCGCTGATATCAAACGCGAGCACTTGCCATTTCGCAAGGCTACCATCTTCAAACGGGTTACTGGTGTATTTCGCCTTATCGAGGTTGCGCTGGTTGAACTCGCCAGTGTCCGCGATAATCAAACCACCTTCGCGCAACGACCCGACATTAGTTTTCAAAGCTGCCGGGTTCATGGCAATTAAGACATCGGGCTGGTCACCAGCCGTGTCGATTGCCGAGGATCCGAAATTGATCTGAAACGCGGACACACCGAAAAGCGTCCCGATAGGTGCGCGAATCTCTGCAGGGAAATCAGGAAATGTCGCGAAGTCATTACCCGCGAGTGCGGACGACAGAGTAAACTGCCCTCCGGTTAACTGCATCCCGTCGCCGCTGTCTCCTGCAAAGCGCACAACAACTGCGTCGCTTTGAACAGGGGTATGTCCGCTTGTGTGTTCGTCTTTGAATGCCGTGGCCATTCGTTCTAACCCGTCTTTAATTGCAACTTTATCGGGCTTTCGCCTAATCCCATTCGAGGCACACTGCAATGTTAGAAAAACTATAGGTGGATATGCTGGACGCATTGCCCCAGCCACCCTACGAAGCGGCAGTTATGGAGAACGCGATGACTGATACCCCCCCTTATGTCCGCCCCGATGTGGCGTTGTTTCTGCAGTTTCTGAATGCTGTGCCCGGTCCAAAATTCTGGGAAGTGTCCGCTGACGAAGCGCGCGCGATGACCGCGGCCATGCGCGACGTTGCCGACGCGCCCGTCGGTGATCTGGCGGTTATTCGAGATTTGTCCATACCGGGCGCGGCCGGTAGCATCCCCGCGCGATTGTACGACAACAGAACAGAACGCGAAGCCGGCCCCGTCATGGTGTTTTATCACGGCGGCGGATTCGTTATCGGCAGCCTTTATACCTATGAGCCATATTGCGCCGAAGTTGCGCGCCTTCTCGATTTGCCGGTTATCTCCATCGATTACCGACTGTCACCAGAATATCCCTTCCCCGCCCCGGCCGAGGACTGCGAAGCAGCAACGCGCTGGATTGCCGAAAGCCCTGCTGAGCTTGGACGCCAAGTGACTGGACTTATTACCTCGGGCGACAGTGCTGGCGGCAACCTAGCGATTGTAACCACCATGGCGCTGCGCGACCGTCCGGCGGCCGTGCCTGTGCTGGTTCAACATCCAATCTACCCAGTCGTAACGCTTGACGCGGATTGGCCAAGCATGCGCGAATTCGCCAATG
>JBKBTH010000099.1:0-6680 GCA_046290915.1 Sphingorhabdus sp. | reverse complement strand
GACATTTAGGATGCTCGAACATGTTCAACATTCCCCGTGTTTGTTGTCGAAATCATTGCGATTCGCGGGGCAATTAAAGCATTTCACAGTTTGTTAACCACGTTGGCGCATAGCTGTCACAGATTTAGGGCAGGGGTTTCGCCATGGATATGGATCATGATCGCCAATTATTGATTCGCGCAGAACTGAGCGACCTTTTAGAGGCGCTGCGGCTTACTACCTTTGACAGCAGCCCGCTTCAGTTTCTCGTCCGGCTTGAGGCCATCCGCCAAACCGCAATTGCCCATAATTTTGCTGCTGTGGCAGAAATTGCCAGCGTGTTCGAAGCAAGCATGCAGCGCGTCATCGAATTTGGCGGCGCGGATTCGGTGATCGGCAGCTTTACCGGCATATTGGATGACGCGATTGGGTGCTCCCAGCTGAGCCCTGCAGTCACGCAGTCTTTGCTTGCGTCGGTTGCGGTCCGTCTGCCGCACTAATCCCATTTTCGTTATGATGTGCTAGGGCAGCAGATATGGACGCTGCCTTTTCAACTTTGCTGTCTGTTTTCCTCGCCGAGATCGGCGACCGGACACAAATTCTCGCCGCCGTGCTGGCGCTGCGTTATCGCAACAACATGACCGTTCTTGCAGGGCTTGCGTGTGCCACTTTGCTGAATTGCGGGATTTCCGCAGCGGGCGGCTCGGTTATCGATAGCTGGATTAGCGAACGGCCCGTCAAGATGTTCGCTGGCATTGCCTATATCTTTGCTGGCGCTGGCATGTTGCTGTGGCGGCGCAATGTCGATCCGTTATCGGGATGGAAAACCCCGGCATTCCTAACCGCGTTCTTCGGGCTGTTTATTCTGGAATTTGGAGACAAGAGCCAGTTCATCATCGCCGCCCAAAGCGCACGCACGCCTTATTGGGGGATGACGGCTGTTGCCGGTTTTGTCGGCATCATGGCAGCAACGGTGCCCGCAGTTATCCTGCGCGAGAGGCTTGCCCAGATTGTCCCGTTGAAACCTATCCGGTGGGTATCTGGCGCGTTGCTGCTTGGGTGGGGTTTTGTATTGGCGACGCAGGCCTATGGCATAAGCTGATTGCGATGTTTCCCGGCGTAGGTGGTGGAAATAGCGCGATTTGTTCCTATATTATAGAAAGCCCCCCCAAATGAAGGAGAATTGCCATGGCAAATGGTGACAATAGCAAAAAAGCGCTGGCCGATGCGTTGAATGGCCTGCTGGCCGATTATTATGCGCTCTACCTCAAGACCAAGAATTTTCACTGGCATGTGACTGGCCCGCATTTTCGCGAATATCATCTGCTGTTTGATGAACAGGCGACTGAGTTGATCGCAACGACTGACCTTGTTGCCGAACGCGTGCGTAAGCTGGGTCAGGATACACTGACATCCATCGGTGCGATCGCCGCCAAGCAGCGGATCAAAGACCATGACTCGACGTCGACGGATGCATCCAAGATGCTGAAGGAGCTGCACGCCGACAATGAGACACTGATCAAGGCATTGAAGGAAGCAAAGGACCTTGCAGACGAAGCAGGCGACAATGCAACCGATGGCCTGCTTGATGATTGGACCGATCAAGCCGAACAGCGCGCCTGGTTCTTAGCCGCGACAATCGGCAAGGCGTAACTGATACAAAAAAGGCGGGCGAAGCGTAGAGCCTCACCCGCCTTTTTGAATTTCTAAAGCGCGCTTATTCGGAAAGCGGGCCCAAGTTCGTGGCCGAATATTTGCCGCGACGATCGATTTCGATGTCGAAGGCCAAACGGTCGCCCTGAGTCACTTGACCCATGCCCGAACGTTCAAGCGCAGAGATGTGCACAAACACATCTTCGCCGCCATCATCACGCTGCACAAAACCAAAACCCTTCATGTCGTTGAAGAATTTCACGGTTCCGTTGGCACGTTCGCCAGTCGATTCGCGCTGCGGACCACGTGGTGCCGAATCACGGTCACCACCGCGGAAGCCACCACGGTCATCGCCACGCGGAGCGCGGTCACGATCAAATGCTGGACGATCCGGACGGTCCGGACGCGGAGCGCGCTCGGTCACTTCCATTGGCTCACCATCAATGACGAGATCAGTTGCCGAAACCTTGCCGCCACGCTCGACGAGCGAGAATTCGAGCGGCTGGCCTTCAGCAAGACCTGTCAGGCCAGCTTGTTCAACCGCGCTGATGTGCACAAACACATCGTCGGGACGACCATCGACCTGAATGAAGCCAAAGCCTTTTTGACCATTGAAAAATTTAACAATTCCCTTGCCGGAACCGATGACTTGCGCTGGCATTGGTGGGCCACCTGGCCCGCGCCGTGGTGCGCCGAAGCCACCTCCGCCGCCGCCACCGCCGCCGCTATTACCGCCGCCGTAACCGCCACCGCCACCTGAGCGGCCGCCGCCAAAATCACTTTGATAGGGGGACGGTGCGCGATAACCGTCGTAGCTTTCATCACCGAAACCATCTCTTTTGTCCCGGCCCTTGCCAGCACGCTTGCGATCAAAACCCATAACTTCTTGCTTGCCTTCTCATCGCCCTAAACCACTATGTTATGCAGTCGAGGGCGACTGTACTGCACGTCACAAGCGCAATCGTTGGTGATTCCGCGAGAATTTCGTATATCGCATTAAAAGGTTACGCGATAGCAAATATTGCGACCGGCAATTGCACGGTGCCACCTGTAGTTTCATTTGCCTTGGACAGTCCTGTGGGGCAAGGGGCTAGCATGAGCGTATATTTACACGAAGAAGACCTTCCCGAGGGCGTACTGGCCGATGGTCCAGTCGCAGTAGACACCGAAACCATGGGTTTAATTACCCCGCGAGACAGGCTTTGCTTGCTGCAGATTTCAGACGGACGCGGCGACGAACATCTTATACGCTTTGGCCGCAACAGTGACTTTAGTGCGCCAAACTTGCGCGCCGTTCTTGCCGACCCAGCTCGTTTGAAGTTGTTTCATTACGCCCGATTCGATTTGGCAGCGATTTCGCATTATTTGAATGTCGTCGCGACGCCGTTGTTCTGCACCAAAATCGCGTCACGGCTTGTTCGGACCTACACTGACCGCCACGGGCTGAAGGAACTGGTTAAGGAAATGCTGTCGACAGACATTTCCAAGCAGCAGCAGTCAAGCGATTGGGGCGGCCCGGTATTATCCGAAGCGCAAAAAGATTATGCCGCCAGCGATGTGCGTTATCTGCACCGTTTGCATGCCGAATTTGTCGTGCGTTTGGAACGTGAAGGCCGCACTGGCCTGGCGCAGGCGTGCTTTGACTTTCTACCGCATCGTGCAGACCTTGATCTGTCTGGCTGGCCAGAGACCGATATATTCGGGCACAGTTAAGGTTTAATCGGGTTAGAGACATAACATGTCCGCGCAGGCCGATCTTGAACGCACATATCGTCAACGCTGGGCCCTGCCCGGTGGCCGGCATGATCGCCTTATCCGCGCGATGCGTGTTGTTTTGCCCAGCATCATCGGTTTGCTTGTGGCTTTACTCGCGTTCAGCCCATTTACCGGGAAGCAGGAACTTAGCTTTGTCCTGAACAAAGACGAAGTGAACCTGTCTCGTGAGCGGCTGCGCGTTGTCGAGGCACTGTATCGCGGCGAAGACAGCAAAGGCCGCCCCTTTTCTCTCCGCGCAGGCAGCGCTGTCCAGAAGACATCGGCACAGCCTGTTCTCGACATGACATCGCTGTCTGGCCGGATATCATTGAAGGACGGCCCAGCCTCCATCATCGCGCAGCGCGGTGTTTATGACCTCAGCAAGGAAACCATGCGCGTCACTGGCCCACTAGCGGTTGAATCACCAGGCTATGACATGGTCGCCAGCAACGTAGAGCTGTCGTTGAAAGACCGGACGATGGAAAGCTTTGGACCTGTGAGTGGCCGAACAAAGGTCGGGACATTCCGTGCCGGACGATTGCGCGCTGATCTCGATACGCGTGTTGTCCGACTGGATGGCGGCGTTCGTTTGCGTATCGACCAGAATGCGATTAAGTGAGGCCATCATGAGCAAAGCAACTTTCACTCTCGGATTGGCCGCGGCAGTTACTGGCATCATGATGTTGTCGTCAGCGTCTGCGCAAAGCATTCGTAACCATGATAGCAACGCGCCGGTCGATTTCTCCGCCGGCTCAATGGAGCTTCAGGATCGTGCTGACCGCGTTGTTCTTGCGGGCGGCGTCACTGCTACGCAGGCCGGACTGACGCTTAAAGCCAACCGCGTAACGGCTGCCTATTCGAACAATAATGGCGTCGACGTGAACCGTCTGGATGCCACCGGCGGCGTGACCATTACCAAGGATGACCTGCGTGCCACTAGCAGCTCAGCGATATATGATCTGGACTCAAGCCTCATCACGCTAATCGGCAATGTGAATCTGGTGCAAGGCAGCAACCGGCTAAACGGCGGTAGGCTGGTCATTGACCTTAACTCAGGTCGCTCCACCATCAATGGCGGCGGCCCTGCGGGTACGACCAACTCCGGCGGCCGCGTTACCGGCACGTTTAGCGTTCCTCAGCGTAAAAATTAGGGGTTAGCCCCGAACTGCCTCCAAAACGGGGCAGCATAAATCATGCCAATTGCAAAACGGGCAAGCATTCATTAGCTGTCTATTGGATATCAACGGCATAGTCGCGGGCGAAATTTGGATATGGATAGCATGACTGCAACTTCTCCCGCTGCGGATGCGACAACGCAAGACGGTATGCAATCCGGACTGGGTGTCGTTTCGATCGCCAAAAGCTATGACAAGCGCGCGGTATTGACCGATGTGTCGCTCTCGGTTGCCAAGGGCGAAGTGGTTGGCTTGCTTGGTCCAAATGGCGCAGGCAAAACTACCTGCTTTTATTCCATCATGGGGTTGGTAAAGCCCGACAGCGGACGCATCACGCTTGATGGCGCGGACATCACCAACCTGCCCATGTACCGCCGCGCTATTTTGGGCTTGGGCTATTTGCCGCAGGAAACATCAATTTTCCGCGGCATGACCGTCGAACAGAATATCAGCGCTGTTCTGGAAATGTCAGAGCCTGACGCAGATGCGCGCAATGAGCGGCTGGAGAAATTGCTTGGCGAATTCGGCCTCACCCGTTTGCGCAGCGCGCCTGCCATGGCGCTGTCAGGTGGCGAACGGCGGCGGTGCGAAATTGCCCGCGCGCTCGCGGCGAACCCATCGATCATGTTGCTCGATGAACCGTTTGCCGGCATCGACCCCATATCTATTTCCGATATTCGCGACCTCGTAAAAGAACTTAAGACCCGCGGCATTGGCGTGTTGATCACCGACCATAATGTGCGCGAAACGCTGGATATCGTTGACCGCGCTTGCATCATTTATGGAGGACAGGTGTTGTTCGCCGGGTCGCCTGAGGCGTTGGTCGCTGATCCCAATGTACGCCGCCTATATCTGGGCGAGAGTTTTGCAATGTGATTTGGGGCGATGACGGAGCAATAACGTCATGGCATTAGCCCCCCGCCTCGATCTTCGCCAAAGCCAGTCGCTGGTGATGACGCCGCAATTGCAGCAGGCCATCAAGCTGCTTGCATTGTCGTCGCTCGAAATCGAGGCCTTCATCGCCGAAGAGGTTGAGCGAAACCCCGTCCTTGAAACCGGTAGTTCTGAAACCACGCCTGATGTGCCGACTGAGGATCTCGCGCCAGCGTTGAACGACAACGCCGAACGCCCAAGTGATGACTTAATGGGCGGCGATGGCCAAGGGGCATCGGACGCACTTGATGTCGATTTCAGCGCTGAGACTTTCCATCATGACTCGCCTTCGGACAGCGTCGGCGGTGCCGATGGCATGCTTGGGCTTTCGGGCAGCGCCACGCCCAGCAGCTTCGACGCCGACGGACCCGATTTCGACAGCTTTGCCGCACGCGACGTCAGCCTGCGTGAACATCTGATGGCGCAGGCCGGATCAAGCCTGTCCGGCCGCCAACTGTTCTTAGTCCAGCAGATTATCGAGCAAATCGAACCCACGGGCTATGTCGGCGAAGACCTGATGGCTACGGCGCATAGGCTTGGCGTTCCCATGGCGGAAATGGAGGCAGCGCTCACCGAACTACAGAGGTTTGATCCAACAGGCGTCGGCGCGCGAAACCTGTCCGAATGCCTTGCCATTCAGGCACGCGAAGCGGACCGCTACGATCCGTGCATGGCCAAGCTTATAGACAATCTCGACTTGGTGGCCAAAGGCGCATTTGACCAGCTCAAGCGCATGTGCCGGGTCGATGACGAAGACTTACGCGATATGTTGATCGAACTGCGCGGCTATGATCCAAAGCCCGGCTGCCATTTTGAAAGCGAAGACACACTTGCAGTGACACCCGACATATTCGTCACGCCGCGCGGGGACGGTTGGGCCATCGAACTGAACAGTGCCAACCTGCCCCGTATTCTGATCAACCGCAGTTATGTCGCGGAGTTGGGGCAGGACAAGACAACAAAGGCGTGGCTGAGCGATTGTTTGGCAGATGCGAACTGGCTCATCAAAGCCATGGACCAAAGACAGCGCACCATTGTCAAAGTCGCCACCGAAATTGTGAAGCAACAGGATGGCTTTTTCCGCAAGGGCGTTGCCCATTTGCGACCATTAACGCTGCGGCAGGTGGCCGATGCCATCGAAATGCATGAATCCACCGTCAGCCGTGTAACCAGCAACAAATATCT